>JAFGNY010000009.1 GCA_016926765.1 Bacteroidales bacterium
GCATCCAGCAACCTGTGCGAGGGAAGGATCAGGTGAGCACGGCGCGAAATCAGCAGGTTGTTTTCCGGTTTCAGGCCGGCGGCATGGAGGGTGTCAATCTCTTGAAACAAAATGTAAGGATCGATGATGACCCCATTCCCAATGACATTCTTCTTGTCGGGATGAAAAATCCCTGACGGAATAGTGTGCAGGATGAATTTCTTCCCGTCGAATTCAATGGTATGGCCCGCATTGGGACCACCCTGAAAACGGGCAATGATGTCATAATGAGGAGTAAAAACGTCTACGATCTTGCCTTTTCCCTCATCTCCCCACTGCAATCCTAAAATAACATCAACCTTCATCTTTAGGGGGTTTAGATCAGCTATCGGGCGTTTCCGTAAAAGGTGAGTGAATAATGAGTAATATCTACGTCAAAAAGATCTTTGACTTTCGTTTTGATCTCCTCAATCCGGGGGTCATAGAATTCAAGCACTTCACCGGTGTCGTTGAAAATAAAGTGATCGTGCTGTACCAGCATATTTGTTTTCTCAAACTGGGCGTAATTCGTCCCAAACTGATGCTTTGTAACTAGTCCGCAATCTAAAAGCAACTCTATCGTATTATACAGGGTAGCCCGGCTGACCCGGTATTTGTGGTTCTTCATCCGGATGTATAATGTTTCAATATCAAAATGGCCCTCAGTAGCAAAGATCTCTTTTAAAATGGTGAACCGCTCTGGTGTTTTCCGATGACCGTGCTGTTCAAGATAGTCAGTAAAACGTTTCCTGATTGCATCAAATGAATCTTCAGCTGCCTTCTTCATTATCAATGAAATTTTTATAAAAGTACAAAAAAAAGTTTATTTAGACATGATTCAAATAATTTTTTCAGTCAACCCGGGTAACATTTCTGACTCCCTCTATTTCTCTGAGGTTCAGTAACAATCTGTTCAGTGTGGCGACATCCGGAACATACAACTTTACTTCACCTTTAATATACCCCTGATCTGCCTGCAATGAGAATGACTTGATATTGAGGTTCAGTTCAGCGGAGATCACCCTTGAGAGATCCTGTAACATTCCCATCCGGTCAATCCCCAAAACTTTGATGCTGGTGATAAACGCAATCGATTCCCTGTTGATCCAACTCACCTTAACCATTTTATTACCAAAACTAGACATCAGTTCGATGGCTCGCGGGCAATTCGTGCGGTGGATCTGAATCGGGAGCTTTTCAGAAGCAACGAGTCCAATGACATCATCGCCGGGAATAGGGTTACAGCAGCGAGCGACTTCAAAACCTCTTTTCAGCTCTTCTCCTTCGAAGTTTCCTGATAACACACCAGGTGCCGGGACAATCTCTTTTTCGTGAGAAGGAATCGCAACTTCCTGGGGCTTTGTTTTAGTCACCGGTTTAGTGAGGAAGGTAAACCAGCCGCTTTTCATATTCGCTGTGGCAAACGCTTTGACATCTTTGATTCCGATTTTATCCTGAGAGGCGGCGTAATAGAGATCGGTAAGGGAGGTGAACTTCATGGATACCTGAAACCGTTTTATATTCTCAACCGTTGTCTCCATGCTGGACTTTTCAAACCATCGCTTGATATTTTCCTGCCCGGTCGGCCTGAATTTGCGTTTATACTCTTTGACGGATTGTTTAATATTGCTTTTCGCACGGGTTGTCACCACATAATCAAGCCATTCTTCACGGGGGGTTTGCCGTTTTGAGGTGATGATTTCCACCTGTTGCCCGTTTTTCAGCTTAGCACTGATGGGCACCAGTTTCTTATCTACTTTAGCTCCGATACAGGTATTGCCAATCTCGGAATGAATCGCATAAGCAAAATCCAGCACGGAACTGTTTGCAGGCAGGGTTCTCAATTCTCCCTGCGGGGTGAAGACGGAGATCTCATCCAGAAAAAAATAGCCTTTGATGTCATCTATGAAGGAGAGAGCATTGTCGTCTGACGAATCCAGCATCTCTTTGATCCGGTCGAGCCAGTGGTCGAGCTGACTGCTGACTTTGATCGTATCCTTGTATTTCCAGTGTGCTGCATACCCCTTTTCGGCAATTTCATCCATCCGCTTCGAGCGTATCTGGATCTCAACCCACTGACCGGTACTGCTCATGACTGTCGTGTGCAATGCCTCATACCCGTTTGCTTTCGGAATGGATATCCAGTCACGCAGTCGCTCCATATTAGGTCGGTAAATATCGGTAATAATCGAATAAGCTGTCCAGCAATCTGCTTTTTCCGTTTCCAGGGGAGAGTCGATGATGATCCTGATTGCAAACACATCAAAGATCTCTTCAAAAGGGACCTCCTTGATCTTCATTTTTTCCCAGATTGAAGCAATCGATTTCTCACGACCGGCAATACTGAATTTGAATCCCTGATTGGTCATGGACTGCCGGATCGGTTGGATGAATTTATTGATAAAGCGGATTCTCTCCTGTTCTGATTCCTTCAGTTTATTCGAGATCGAAGCAAACACTTCAGGATCAGTGTACTTCATTGCCAGGTCTTCCATTTCGGTTTTTATGGCATGAAGCCCTAGCCGGTGTGCCAGCGGAGCATATAGGTAAATGGTCTCCGAAGCTACCTTCAGGCGTTTCTTTTCCGGCAAGGCATCCAGAGTTCGGAGGTTATGGAGCCGGTCAGCCAGCTTGATCAGGATCACCCTAACATCATCAGAAAGCGTCAGCAGGATCTTCCGGAAATTCTCCGCCTGAATAGAGGCAGTTTTCTGATCAAAAATCCCTTTGATCTTTGTCAGTCCATCAATAATGGAAGCCACTTTTTCTCCGAAGAGTCCACGAATATCCTCCAGAGTGAATTCGGTATCCTCCACTACGTCATGGAGAAGGGCGCAAACGATGGATGTCATTCCAAGTCCGATCTCCCGTGCACAGATAATCGCCACTTCCAGGGGGTGGTAGATATAAGGCTCTCCGCTTAGCCTCCGCATATCTTTATGGGCTTCAAGAGCCATATTGAATGCCTTCCTTACCATCTTTCGATCCTCCTCCTTCTTAGGGAGCCAGATTTTCATCAGGTAACGGTAACGGCGGAGAATCTCCTTATTTTCAGCTTCGGGATCAAAGTTGTTCATCCGGAGGAATCTGATTCTGTTGGATGACAAAAATAGTCAAATTTAGAATGAATAGAAACAAGGGGCCGGAGAAAGCACCGGGAAAAATTATTACTTTTGAAGGGATTATCAAGACCATTTCCGGAAGGGTCATATCATGCGTTTACTTCGACTCCTCTTTCTGTTTGTATCGTGTATCGGGTATCCCGCATCCCTGATCGCAACACATCAGCGTGCCGCAGAAATCACCTACCGCCACCTTTCCGGCCTTACCTACGAAATTACTCTCATCTCCTATACCTTCACTCCGAGTCCTGCAAACGCATTCCGCGATTACCTGACGATCCACTGGGGAGATGCTACTACCAGTGAAATCCGCCGTGTAGAGATTCAGTACCTTCCTAACGAGATATCCTATAACAGATATGTTGGTGAGCACACCTTTGCCGGACCGGCAACCTATACCATCTCCTGCGAGGACCCCAACCGGAACGGGGGAATACTCAACATTCCCAATTCAATCAACGTCCCGTTGTTTATCTACTCTGAGCTGGTGATCAACCCCTTTATGGGAGGATACAATAACTCTCCCGTACTACTGCTACCCCCTATTGACAATGCCTGCGTGAACCAGCCTTTCCTTCATAACCCTGGGGCTTACGATGTGGATGGGGATAGCCTCTCTTACCGGTTAGTCTCCTGTCTGGGAGCGATGGGTCTTCCCATCCCGGGTTATACACTTCCTCCGGCAACCGACTCGCTGGTATTGAATCCCGTTACCGGTGATTTTCTTTGGGTGACACCCCCGCAACAGGGTGAATACAACATCGCCATCCTGATCGAAGAGTGGCGTAACGGAATAAAAATAGGCAGTGTATTGCGAGACATGCAGATCATTGTGATCGCATGTAATAACAAACCACCTGTTATTGAATCACTTCAGGATACCTGCGTAGAAGCGGGACAAACACTTACCTTTCCGGTCAGGGCTTATGACCCCGATTCCAACAGGATTACGCTTACAGCTACCGGAGGGCCATTTCTGCTGCCCGATCACCCGGCAACGATGATTCCAAATCCTGCCTCCGACTCTGCGCACGTCACGGCACTCTTTAACTGGCCCACCATCTGTGAGCAGGTCAAGAGAAATCCCTACCAGGTATTCTTTAAAGCCCAGGATAACAGCAAACCGGTCAACCTTACCGATATCAAATCCATGAAGATCCGGGTGGTAGGCCCGGCCCCTGAAAACCTGACTGCCACCCCGCTAGGCACTACGATTACCCTGAACTGGGACAGTTATTCCTGTGAGAATGCTTCGGGTTTTTATATCTACCGGAAAACCGATTCCTCAGGATTTATACCTGCCTACTGCGAAACCGGTGTTCCTCCCTACCTGGGATACACAAGAATTGCCACCCTGAACGGAGTAACTCAACCAACCTACCTCGACGACAACAACGGAGAAGGACTCAACCCCGGAATCAAATATTGTTATCTGGTAACAGCTTTCTATCCCGACATGGCCGAAGGATATGCCTCTAACGAAGCCTGTGCCACACTTAAAAAAGACCTGCCCATCATCACCAATGTAAGTATCCGGATCACTGATCCATCCAACGGATCCCTTTACCTGGCATGGTCAAAACCTACTGAGATCGACACCGTCCAGGCTCCTGGCCCCTATTCGTATGTGGTTACACGAGCAAGGTCGGATCACCCTGATCAGTTCACCTCCATCCAAACCTATTTTAATCTGGACGAC
>JAFGNY010000085.1 GCA_016926765.1 Bacteroidales bacterium
ACTCTTTTGCCTTCCCGAAGAGGTTGATCCCAGGCTTTCCCAGAGTATCGTGTGTCACTTCGATATCGGCGAACCGTATACCGAAACGCCATCCCGTTCCGATCGCTTTCAGGAAGGCCTCTTTTGCTGAAAACCGGGCAGCATAGTGCTGGTATTTATGCTTTTTGGATTCACAATAGTCAATCTCCTTTCCGGTAAAAATTTTTTTCCTGAAGCCGATATCCCGCTCCATGACCTTGTGGATCCGTTCCACTTCAATGATATCTGTCCCGATGCCGAAGATCAAATCGCTCCCAGTTTTTTTCCGACTTTGGTAAATTTTTCAATCGCAAATCGTATCTGATCCGAGGAGTGTGCCGCACTGATCTGGACCCGGATCCTCGACTTTCCTTTCGGGACAATCGGATAGTAAAAACCAATCACATAAATCCCTTCTTCCAGGAGTTCATTGGCGAAATCCTGAGACAATTTCGCATCGTTGGGAAGGTGTCCGAAGAGAACGGGTGTGATCGGATGAATCCCCGGAACAATCCTGAATCCGGCATCTTCCATCCCCTTTCGGAACCGGCTGGTGTTTTCGAAAAGCTTGTCGCGAAGCGCAGTGGTTTCAGAAAGCATGTTGATCACCTCCAGTGTGGCACCGGTGATGGCAGGAGCCAGGGAGTTGGAGAAAAGGTATGGCCTCGATCGTTGCCTGAGTAATTCAATAATCTCTTTTCTCCCGGAGATACATCCTCCCGATGCGCCACCAAGGGCTTTCCCGAAAGTTGTAGAGATGATGTCGACCCGTTCCATGCAGTGACAATATTCATGAGTACCTCTGCCATTCTCTCCGATGAATCCCGTTGCATGAGAATCGTCCACCATTACCAGCGCATTATATTTCTCTGCCAGGTCACAGATCTTGTCCACCTGAGCGATAATCCCATCCATGGAAAAAACCCCGTCGGTGACAATCAGTTTGTACCTGGCGGCACATGCCTGCTGGAGGACCTCCTCCAGATCTTCCATGTCATTGTTCTTGTACCGGAACCGCTGTGCTTTGCAGAGTCTTACCCCGTCAATGATGGAGGCATGGTTCAGCTCGTCGGAGATAATGGCATCCTGCTCTCCGAGCAGAGGTTCGAACACCCCGCCGTTGGCATCGAAAGCAGAAGAATAGAGAATGGTGTCCTCCATCCCGAGGAACTCACTCAGTTTGGCTTCAAGGTCTTTATGAACTTTCTGGGTGCCGCAGATGAATCTGACGGAAGCCATCCCATAGCCGTACTTGAAAAAGGTATAATTGGCAGCAGCCATTACCCGTGGGTCGGAACATAAGCCAAGGTAATTATTGGCACAGAAATTCAGCACATCCAATCCCCGCATCGTCTTGATCTGAACCCCCTGAGGGGTCATCAGGATGCGTTCATTTTTAAAGAGTCCCTCCTCGCGGATGGTATCAAGCTGGGCCTGTAAAAACTCCTTATATCCTCCGTACATAGTGTTAAAAATTTCACAGATTTCCGGGAGGCAAAGGTAGAAAAAAAGATCATACCTTTGGAAGATGGAAAACTTCATTGCTTTCAACCCGACCTCCCTTCATTTTGGCAGGAATATCCTCTCGGAGCTCGCTCCCGTTATCCGACTTTTCGGAACCCGCGTGCTGCTGGTTTACGGGCAGGGATCGGTGAAACGTTCGGGGTTATACAACAGAGTCATGCATTTACTGACTGCCGCTGGCCTAGAGGTTTTTGAATACGGTGGGATCCGCTCCAATCCGCTAATTGAAGATGTGGAAGCTGCAGCTGCGATTGGGCGTCAATACAAAGCTGAGGTGGTACTTGCTGTGGGTGGTGGCAGTGTGATCGATTCGGCTAAAACCATCGCCCTGACTATCCCGGTCAGTCATCCTGCCTGGGATTTCTTCATTGGGAAAGCAACTCCGAAAGAGGGACTGCCTCTTATCACAGTTCTTACACTGGCTGCCACCGGTTCGGAGATGAATGCCATCGCCGTGGTATCAAACAAAGCGGAAAAATTAAAAGCCCCGATCCGGTCTCCTCTAGCCTTCCCGAAGCACTCTTTTCTTGATCCGGCAGTCACCATGACCGTTCCACGTGACTATACAGCCTACGGCGTAGCCGACTTGATCGCCCACTGCATGGAGGTATGGTTTGGAGCTGGCGATTGCCCCATGAGCGACAAACTGATCCTGAGTATCATCAGGGAAGCGATGGAAGCAGGTCCGCCCCTGTTAAACGACCTGAAAAACTATGAACTCCGGGCCCGGATCATGTATGCCGCCACCCTCGCCCTGAACGGGCTCACGATGCAGGGAAAGGTCTCGGGCGATTGGGGGGTTCATGCTGTTGGACATGTCCTTTCACTCCTCTACGATGTTCCTCACGGAGCGTCCCTTACCATCGTCTACCCCGCCTGGATGCGGCTCTTCAAAAAGGATCTCGGATCCCGGATCCCCGATCTCGGAACCCGGATGTTTGGGGAAGAGTTATCAGCTGACCAGGCTATCGGCCGCATCGAAGATTTTTTCCTTTCCCTTGGCTGCCCGGTCAGGCTCCGCGACCTGAATATCCCAAACACCTCGATAGAGGAAATGGTTGAGGCCATGAAAATCGGCAAGGTGAACGGGATGAACCTGAAGTTCGGGGAAGGGGATTACCGCAGGCTGGCGGAGCTGTTTTATTAGATCTACGATTTTCAATGTCATTCTTGTCATTTACTTCAGTGCCCTGAGATTCAGTTTCCTCAGCAACGGCGCCTTCTTTGCGATAACCCCTACCACCACTAGGGTCATTGAGCCACCGAAAATGACCGACGGGATCAGACCCATGATCTTAGCCGCCAGGCCCGATTCAAACGAACCAATTTCGTTGGAAGATCCGATAAAGATGCTGTTGACCGATGCCACCCGTCCACGCATCTCGTCGGGAGTCAGCAATTGAAGAGTTGTAGCCCGGATGATCACGCTGATGTTATCAAACAAACCACTGAGAAACAACAGGAAGAGGGAGAGGTAAAAGTTTTTGGAGATGGCGAAGCAAATGATACTGAGACCAAAGCCCGCAACTGAGATGAAAAGCCACTTGCCAGCGCCTGCGGCCGGAGGCCGGTAGGCCAGGATCAACGACATCATGACAGCTCCAACCATAGGAGCTGCACGAAGAAATCCAAGGCCCTGAGGCCCGACAAACAAAACCTCTGCGGCAAAGATCGGAAGCATGGCTACTGCGCCTCCGAACAATACAGCGAACATATCGAGAGACATGGTTCCCAGCAGGATCTGGTTCCTGAAAACGAACTTCAGTCCGGATGAGAGTCGCTGTCTGATCGTCTCCGTAAGCAGGATCTCCGGATTTTTGTACTTCTTCACAAAGAAAAGGAGACACAGGGCCAGGATGACAAAAGATACTACAACAAGGTATGCGACCTGAACTCCAAAAAACCCGTAGATCAACCCGCCCAGGGCAGGGCCAGAAATGGCTGCGACGTGCCATACGGTACTGTTCCAGGTGGAAGAGTTCGTATAGAGGTGCCTGGGTACGAGTTGCGCCATCAGGGCAATGGTGGAAGGATAAAGAAATGCCCGCACGATGCCGGTCAGCGCTACCACAAAATAGATAGGAATGACACCCAACGAGAGTACCACCATGAGCGATTTGAAGCTGAAGGCAAGCAGCAGAAGGGTTCCGATCAGAAAAAGCAGCGAAAACCAGGAGATGATCCGCTGACGGTTGTATTTGTCTGCAACATGACCCGAATAGAGCGCCACCGAGATAAAGGGCAATGCCTCAGCCAGGCCTATTAATCCGAGTGCAAGCGGATCATGTGTCAGCTCGTACATCTGCCAGCCTACAATCAGGCCCTGCATCTGGAAAGCAATGGTAATGAAAAAACGGTAACTGATAAAGAGGCGAAAGTCCCTGACTTTCAGAACTGCATATGCATCATGCTTCTCGCCTGGATGAACCATATAAATTTCCCCTCCCTTCTTGGGGAGGGGATTAAGGGGTGGGGTACTAATCCTCGTCCTGCTCCTCTTCTTCGTATGCCTTCAGCAGTTTGTCCTGAACATCGGCAGGTACCTGAACATACTCGGCAAACTTCATGTTGTAGGTAGCCCGGCCGCTTGTAAGAGAGCTCAACGCAGTTGAATAGCGGTTCATCTCCGCCAGGGGAACCCTGGCTTTGATCTTCTGGTAGTTTCCTTCGCTATCCATTCCCATGATCAGGGCACGCCGACCCTGTAAATCAGTCATCACCTCACCCATCTTCTCTTCAGGAACGATCACCTCCACGTCATAGACCGGTTCGAGAATTTTTGGTCCGGCGTTTTTAAAGGCCTCCTTGAAGGCATTTCTTCCGGCTAATTTGAACGAAATTTCGTTCGAATCAACAGGGTGCATTTTCCCGTCATAGATGTTAAAGACGATATCACGAGCGTAAGATCCTGTAAGGGGTCCCTCTTCCATTTTTTCCATCACCCCCTTGAGAATGGCCGGCATAAAGCGGGCATCAATAGCGCCGCCAACGATACAGGTGTTCATGATGAGTTTGCCGCCCCATTCCAACTCAATGGTATCACGTCCACGGATAGGGAATTCCGTCTGATCGGCCATGCCCTCTTTGTATGGTTGGATCATCATATGTACTTCCCCGAACTGACCGGCACCTCCCGATTGTTTTTTATGCCGGTAGACCGCTTTTGCCGATTTAGTGATGGTTTCCCGGTATGGGATTCGGGGAGCCAGGTACTCGATGGCCACTTTTTCAAGGTTTTCCAGATGCCATTTGGTAAGGTTCAGGTGAAGTTCCCCCTGGCCCTGCAAAATCTGCTGTCTCAACTCTTTGGAGTATCCGAATACAAGTGTTGGATCCATTTTGGCCAGTTCATTTAAAACCGCTCCGACTTTCTCGTCATCATTGGCATTTTTCGCTTTAACCGCTACTCTGAATTTCGGATTCGGAAAGAGAGTAGGTTCAATAATATCATCCGGGTTCTTCAGTGAATTCAGCGTATTGTTTGTGAAGGTGCTCTTCAGTTTGATCGTGGCTCCGATATCTCCGGCAACAAATTTTTCGACCTTCTCCCGGTTTTTCCCATTGATCACAAAAAGCTGGGAAATACGCTCTTTTGAATTCCGGTTCGGATTCACCATATCCTGGCTTTCTGTTACTTCACCACCATAAACTTTAAAATAGGATATTTCTCCAAGGTGCGTTTCAATAGCTGTCTTAAAGATAAAAAGAGCGGTTGGATCAGACGTTTTACATTCAAGCACCTTCCCGTCGGTAGTTTTCACTCCCGGCATTTCATCCGGAGCAGGAACCGCATCGGTGATAAATTCCAGGATCCGGGTTATCCCGATGTTGTGTTTTGAGCTGGCACACATCACCGGAAAAATCGACCGTGAGATCAATCCAAGATGAAGCGCTTTGTTGATCTGTTCTTCGTTAAGCGTTCCTTTGTCGAAAAACTCTTCCATCAAGGCCTCGTCCTTAGAGGCAAGTTCCTCTATCAGCGCGGCATTCATCTCTTCCGCTTTCTCTTTTTCTGATGCCGGAATATCAAGAATCTCCGGCTTCCCTCCACCCTGAGGATATGTGTACAATTTCATTTTCAGCAGGTCGATGATAGAGTTGAACCCATTTCCCTGGTTCACCGGGTACTGAAGAACAGTCACCAGGTTGCCGAACTGTTGTTTAAGCTGGCGGACCGTTTCATCAAAATTGGCTAATTCGACATCGAGGTGGTTCGCCACAAACACAACCGGTTTCTCCATACTGCTGGTATATCTCCAATTGATCTCGGTACCAACCTCAACACCATTCTGGGAATTCACCACCATCAATGCGGTATCACAAACCCTGAGAGCTGAAATCACCTCCCCGATAAAATCATCGAAACCCGGCGTATCAATGATGTTGATCTTTTTGTTATTATGAAGTGTGTACAAGATGGAGGATGAGACCGAATTCTGTCGTTCCAGTTCAATCGGACGGTAGTCTGATACCGTATTCTTGTCATCCACACTTCCCCTGCGATTGATCACACCGCCTTCAAAAATCATCGCTTCAGCCAGGGTAGTCTTCCCGGATTTAGCACCGCCAATCAGTGCAATGTTCCGGATCTCTTTCGTCTGAAATACCTTCATGGTAATGAATAAATTTACGTATGTAATTGATTAATATTAATTTCGAAAAGGGCTGCAAAGTTACGAGGATAAAATGAATATTCAAATGAATTTGATGGGAAAGTAACGGAGTAATGGGGGTATCCAGCATCCGGGATCTTATCCACCTGCAGCCAGTTCCTTGATCTCCTTTTTTATAGCTTCCCAACGGTTGACAGACATTTTCGCACCCAGTTCCTCAATGATATTCCCTGCTAAAAGTGTTCCTGCTTCCCCACATTTCCTGAGCGGCCACCCACGAGCATGCCCGTACAGAAAACCTGCTGCATAAAGGTCTCCGGCTCCGGTGGTGTCCACTGGCCGAACCGGGATGACGCCGATTTCAGAGACAATTTCCCCCGATCTGACCAGAGAACCTTTACTGCCTGTTTTCACAATGGCTACCTCACAAAATTGGGAGAGGTGATGTAATGCCTGTTCGGGTTCATGCCCGGTAAATGCTTTGGCCTCCTCCTCGTTGGCAAAAACGATGTCGACGTGTTTCCTCACGATCTCTTCCAGGAATGGCCGGTTTGCTTCTACCACGTTGTAACTCGCCAGATCCAGCGACACCGTTAATTTGTATTCCTGAGCCAATTCCAGTGCGGTACGGATCAGATCGTGGTTCTGAACCAGGTAGCCTTCGATATGGAGGTAGTGATAGTGTGGGAAGATGCCGGATGCCAGATGCCGGATGCCGGATGCCGAGAGTTCAACTGCGGCTCCGAGGCAGGTGGCAAAAGTGCGTTCCGAATCGGGGGTGATGAGGGTGATGGCACGACCGGTTTCCGTTTCGCTCCGGATCAGAGAGGGGATCACCCCGGCAGCGGCCATATCGGCCTCAAAAGAAGCTCCCAGCTCATCGTTTCCCACCACTCCGATATAGCCGGTTTGGGCGCCCAGCATACCAAGCCCGTGAATGGTGTTGGCGGCCGACCCTCCTGCAGCAAGGCTGCGGGGTTTCGCGTTGAGAACCTGCAGGATTTCATCGCTTCTCAGCTTGTTCACCAGTTGCATGCTCCCTTTCGGGAGGTTCATCTGCTCCAGCAGGGATTCCTGGTCAATCCGGATCAGAATGTCCACCAACGCATTCCCGATTCCAATTAGTTTCTTCATAATGATTCTCTTTTTATCTCCGGCAAAAGTACAAAACCCAAATTTCATCAACCACGTAATATTTTTACCATTTTAACGTATTAATTTAGATTAATTATTGATTAAATGAATGCATCTCTGTTATACAACATTCCTTTTCTGTTGATCTCTTTCACAGGATGCTCACAAAATCAGCCCAACGATGCCATGATGAACAAGCAATTAACGCCTGAAGAAGAGCGGGTGATCCGTTACAAAGGCACTGAAAAACCCTTTTCAGGAACGTACTATGATTTCTGGGAGAAGGGAACGTATGTTTGCAAAGTTTGCGGATCGCCGCTTTACGAATCGACGGCAAAATTTGATGCCGGCTGTGGCTGGCCCAGTTTTGACGATGAGATTCCCGGTGCCATAAAACGCCAGACAGATGCCGATGGATCCCGAACCGAGATCCTTTGTGCAACCTGTGGGGCGCATCTTGGCCATGTATTTAAAGGGGAAGGGTTTACAACGAAAAACACACGCCATTGTGTCAATTCCATTTCCATGGTCTTTGTCTCCGAGAAGGAGACACCGCTCACCGACACGGCTATTTTTGCCGGCGGGTGTTTCTGGGGTGTGGAGTACTATCTGCAGAAAAAACCGGGGATCCTTTCCGTTGTATCAGGATATACCGGCGGGCATATAAAAAATCCCACCTATCAAGAGGTTTGTTCAGGAACTTCCGGTCATTATGAAGCCGTCGAGGTAACGTTTGACCCTTCCCGGATCAGCTTCGAGGATCTTGCAAAACTCTTTTTCGAGATCCACGATCCCACTCAGTGGAACCACCAGGGCCCGGATTGGGGAGAACAATACCGTTCCGCTGTGTTCTATAGGAATGAAGAACAAAAGCAAACAGCAGAAAACCTCATTGGAATTCTGAAAGAGAAGGGATACAAGGTTGTTACGGAAGTGAAGCCATTCGCCACCTTCTGGAAAGCTGAAAATTATCATCAGGATTATTACGATCATAAGGGCTCAACTCCTTATTGTCACGGGTACACCAAACGGTTTTAACACAAGTTGGCGCTTTTTCCTATTTTTGAAGAAAATACCTTCAGATGGGATCTGTCCGCTTCCCGAATCTGTTTGAAAAAGTAAAACACTGGAACCTTCCGTTACTGATCCAGGGGTGGATTTTTTTTCTTGTTCTGCTCTTATTTCAGTTGATCTGGGAGAATTTTGAGGCTGAAATAACCTCTTTCCTTCCGTTCGTTTTCCTCAGTGATGCTATTGGAAATCTTCAGCTGACAATCATTCCGGCTCTTGTCAATCCATTGACCGATGCGGGTATCATCCGCGACGGGATCAGTTTGATCCTGCCGAATGGACTCTACATTAATTATTTTTTCTACCTGTCGGGGATCAAACAAATGTGTCTGGTGATCATCCTCTTGTTGATCGCTCCGGGACCGTGGAAGCACAAGGCCTGGTTTATCCCACTGGCCCTGCTCATTATTCAGGCAACTGTTTTCGGCAGGTTTTTCCTGTTGAACCTCTATTGCCTGATTCAGCCCGAACAACTCCATCTCGTGAAAGATTTTCTGTTCATCCCGCTGTTCTATCTTGAGATCCTGATCCTTTGGATGGCCTGGGTGCTGCTGGTGGCTAAAACAGCCACTTTGCATTTCCCTTCACGGGGGAACCGGAAAAATTAATTGCCGGCACTCTTAAGTTGCGGAACTTTAATTTTATCCTCTTTGGAAACACCGGAAATCACCTCGATTTTAATTCCGTCGGATAGCCCGGTTTTAATCATCCGCTTTTCATATTTCTGAGGCGCCACCTCTACTTCAACAAAGGTGGAGTCATTTTCAAACTGCAGCAGGCTTTCATTGATCGCCATCACCTGGTTGACACGCTGAAGGACAATATCGGCATTGGCACTGTAACCGGCCCGGATAAACTGGTCATTTTTCAGATCCACATCTGCCTTGATTTCAAACTGCACGGCCCCGTTTTCCAGAACTCCTTTCGGGGCAATATATTTCAGGGTGGCGTCAAACGTATCATTCTCAATGGCTCCTACCATCAGGAGCAGAGGCATCCCGGCACGGATCTTCCCGACTTCTGTCTCATCCACCTTCCCCTGAAAAATCATATCGCCCACGTCTGCAATCGATGCAATGGTGGTCCCCGGGTTGAAATTATTGGCTTCAATTACTGAACTTCCAACCTTGACCGGGACATCCAGTACCATCCCGTTGATGGTAGAGGTAATCAGCGTATTGGTGGTTGCTCCGGTCTTTTTTGTGGCTCCTTCCCTGACCAGATCCAGGTTGGCTTCAGCCGCTGAAAGTTCCTGTTTCGCATTCCGGAAAGTAATTTCCGCGGTTTGAAAATCGGAAGCAGAAATCACTCCGCCGCTTTTCAGCTTCTCCTGGCGATCGAAATTAAGCTTGGCATCGTCATATGCGATCTGGGCACGTTCGAGGCGGGCTTCGGCATTATTCAGGTTCACCAGGTCGGGGATGATCCTTACTTTGGCAATCACATCTCCTTTCTTTATTTTATTACCGGGTTCCACATAGATCTGTTCAACGATTCCGGAAACTTTGGGTTTGATCTCAATTTCCTCACGCGGGATTACCGATCCTGTGGCTACTGTTTTCTTAATGATATCGGTCGTAAACGGTTGTTCGGTCAGATACACCACAGGTTTTTCCTTCGACTTATTGTAGAGATAGTATATGGTGATCCCGAAGGCTGCCAGAATGATGATCAGCACCGCTATCCGGATGATCTTTTTAGTCAAACTCGTCTTTTTCATAATTCAACTATTTTGC
>JAFGNY010000010.1 GCA_016926765.1 Bacteroidales bacterium
AACCAATCATTTGCCATCCTGATCATCACCAATCTGATTGATAATGCGATTAAATTTACACGGGAAGGGAGCGTTGAGATCATCCTGATCAAAGAACAACTGGAGAATTCAGAACAGGCTGTACTTACCGTCAGGGATTCGGGTATTGGTATTCCTTCTGCGTTTCATGATCAGATATTTGATGAATTCAGGCAGGTCAGTGAAGGCTTTGGCCGTTATTATGAAGGACTCGGGATCGGACTGGCGTTAAGTAAAAAACTCCTGACCCGGCTGCAGGGTGAAATTTCACTGGAAAGCGAAGAGGGGAAGGGTTCACAGTTTACCGTCCGTTTCCCTGTATGCCCTATTCCAGTACCGGATCAGGAGCACATCTCTGAAACCGGAGTCGCTGGGACGCCTGAAGCAGGAAAAGAAATATTACGCTCCAAAATTCAAACCCATACGATCCTTAGCGTTGAAGACAATGAATACAACCAGGAACTGATCGGGATGTTTCTGAAGGGCGCCTATCATCTCGAGATGGTGTATGATGGAGAATCTGCCATCCGGTTTGCGAAAGAGAAACAAGCTGATCTGATCCTGATGGATATCAACCTGGGCGCAGGGATTGATGGAGTCAATGCCATGCAGAAAATCAGGGAAACAGAACGGTATCAAACTGTACCTTTTATCGCTGTTACCGGATACACGAGTAATGCGGACAAACAACATCTCTTATCCGCCGGTTTCGACGAATTTCTTCCAAAACCTTTCACGAAACAACAACTCGAATCAATGATTAAACAAACGATCAGCCTAATCGAGCACAAACAGTAACCTGCAAGCAAAAGACATGAAAGATTCTGTAATTATTTGAATGGCCCAAAAGAAAAGAATCTTAACCAATGGGAAAAAACGGGGAAATGTTACAGGGAAATGAACAAACCTACCGGGATCTGATCGATGGCATGAACGATACAGTATGGATCATCGGTTTCGACGGGAACCTGATTGATGTGAATAGAACTGCGGTAGAGGTTTTAGGCTATTCCAAAGAAGAACTCCTCTCGACCGGGTTATTTGGTATTGATTCTTCGTTGAAAAAAGAGGCGATTACTTCGCTGGCCAGTAAAATGCCGGAGGATAAGATTCAGGTTTTTGAAACCACCCACAAGGCAAAAGACGGGCGCATCATTCCTGTTGAGATCTCTTCCAGCATCATTAACTATCAGGGAGAAAAAGTCATTTTAAGTATTGCCCGGGATCTTACCGAACGTAAAAGAATCCAGATGCAACTGATGAAGCAATCGAAAGAGCTGAAGGAGCTGAATGCAACCAAAGATAAATTCTTTTCCATCATTGCCCACGATCTGAAAGGGCCTTTCAATGCCATTATGGGGCTGACCGATCTGTTGATTCAAAATTACCGGAACCTCGATGGGGAGTTGGTAGGAAGAAGCCTTCAGTCCATTGCCGGAGCCTCAAACCATGCATATGCCCTCCTGGAGAATTTACTGTTATGGAGCCACACCCAAACCGGAAGAGTTGAATATCATCCGGAAATGATCCTTCTGAATCCGATGATCCAGGAAACTAGTGGGTTCTTCACTATCCAGGTGGAGAAAAAGCAGCTTCATCTTGTGAACAGTGTCCCCGGAGACCTGATGCTGTTCGCTGATAAAAATATGATCGGCACCATCCTGCGTAACCTCCTTTCCAATGCAATAAAATTTACCCCACGTCAGGGAGAAATCAGCATTGCAGCCATCCAAACAAACAACCGCATCGAAGTATCGATTACTGATAACGGCGTTGGGATCACTCCTAAGAATCTACTGGATATCTTCGGGATAGAGAATAAGATCACAACCCCGGGAACGGAAAAAGAGAAAGGGAGCGGTTTGGGTTTGATCTTATGCAAGGAGTTTGTAGAACAACATGGTGGAAAGATCTGGGTAGAGAGTACCGTAGGGAAAGGAAGCACTTTCAGCTTTTTCATTCCATGTCTAACAGAAGAATTTTAACTAATCCATGGCAGAACCCATAAAAATCCTGATCGTTGAAGATCTGGCTCCCGATGTGGAAATCCTGAAACATCAACTCAGAAAGTGCGGAATTGAATTTACAGACCAGGTAGTAGAAACGGAAGAGGAATACCTGAAAGCCCTGCAATCGTTCAGCCCCGAAGTCATTCTCTCCGATTATGCACTGCCGCGTTTTGACGGTCTGAAAGCGCTTCAACTCAGGAATGAGGTAGCGCCTGACATTCCGTTCATTCTGGTGACCGGTTCAACCAATGAAGAGATCGCCGTGGAATGTATGAAATCGGGCGCCGGTGACTACCTGATCAAGGATCACATCACCCGCATAGGTCATGCCATCGAAACAGCGGTAAAAGGGGCTCGACTGGCACAGATAAAGCAAAAAACAGAAAAAATCCAACAGATTCTTTTTAACATCTCCAACGCGATCGTTACAACCGCCGACCTGGAAGAGCTCAACAACAAGATCCGCAATGAGCTGGGGACCTTACTCGACACCTCTAATTTTTATATTGCTTACTTTGATGAAACTACCGGGCTTCTTTCAACACCTCACGCTCAGGATGAAAAAGATTGCTTTGAAACCTGGCCTGCCGAGAAATCGCTGACCGGGTATGTTATTCACAACAATAAACCACTGCTGGTCAGAAAGAAGGAAATCATTGAAATGCATCAACGGGGGGAGATAGAGCTGGTCGGGACCACTGCCGCATGCTGGCTGGGAGTTCCCCTGATTGCTGAAGGCAACATCATGGGCGCTTTAGCTGTTCAACATTATGATGATGAAGATGCCTATCAGCAACAGGATGTGGAAATGCTGGAATTTGTCTCCGCTCAGATCAGCCTCGCGATTCAGCGTAAAAAAGCAGAAGAAGCTTTAAGGGAGAGTGAAAACAAATACCGGACAATATTTGAAACTATCCAGGATATCTATTTCCAGGTTGATCAGAAAGGAAAGATCAGAGAAATCACCCCATCCATATTCAGGTATTCAGGGTATACACGGGAAGAACTGATCGGTAGACCTGTTAAGGGAATGTATTATGTTCCCGGGGACAGGAAGATCTTATTAGAGTCCTTGCAAGCTAAGGGAGAAATCATAGATTTTGATGTCCGGCTGAGATCCAAGGATCAGCGTGTTAAATGGGCTTCCCTGAATGCCCACAACATGTTTGATGCGGCCGGAAATCACTGTGGGATTGAAGGGTCCATGCACGACATCACAGCGCGTAAAAGGGACGAAGAGGTCAGGCAGGTTCTTTATAATATCTCTCGCGCAACGCTTCTGCCAATCGATGTCGAAGGACTCGTGGATATCATCCGGCAGGAGCTGGGAAAACTCATTGATACCAAGAATTTCTTTGTGGCTCTCTATGATGAAGCTACGAATCTCCTGCATGCTCCCTACTGGAGAGATCAATTTGACAAGATCGATACCTGGCCTGCCGATAAATCTGTCACTGGGATCATTATCAGGGAAAATAAGTCACTCCTTCTTAAAAGAAAGGATATCCTCCAGTTGAGATCCAAGAAGATCATCGGGGAGGTTGAGGTGCATTCTGAATGTTGGCTGGGCGTTCCGTTGCGCGAAAAGGGGAAAGT
>JAFGNY010000086.1 GCA_016926765.1 Bacteroidales bacterium
CGGTAAGAAGCCTGACAGGACATATGTAACAGGCATTACGTCTATAAATTCAAGACATCGGTCAATTGATCATAATTTGTTGGCTTTTAGTCGATTAGATTTTGTAATTACCATTTCCTTCTCCATTTTTACGTTTCATTCAAAAAACTTATAGCCATGAAACGTATTTACTTTTTTTATTTTTTCTGCGGATTCGCTCTGGCTGTTTTCAGCCCCCAGCTCCGGTCGCAGGTCAACTTGATTGATAAACCTGAAGGGATATGTTATTATGAACCGCAAAGGGCCTGGTACGTGACCAATGTCGAACTGGGTCAGGTAATCCGGATCGACAGTCTCGGGAACCAGTCGGTCTTCTGGGATGGCATCAACCTGGCGATGGGCATAGAAGCGATCGGTGATTCTCTGTATATCTCATCCAATGAACCTTACCGTGTGAGCTGTCTTTCCATTCATGACAGTGCACTCATTTATTATCTGCCAACAACCGGTGTTTATGCTGTTTCCCATATGGACTATGATAGCCGGTTCGGACTCCTCTACATTGTCAATCAGTATGGTGGATTGATGCGGGTGAACGTGTTGAACAGAAGTTATCAGATTTTCGTCCCAACAGGTACTGGCCTTGCCAACGGATCTCAAACTGTGATCGTTGATACCATTGTAAACCGCCTTTATGTGTTCTCATGGCCGCTGGCCTATGTCCGCTCAGTCAGCATGACAGACTCAACTGACATCATCAACCTGTTTAGTCCCGGCATCACTGAGTTCATCAGCTCTGCCACGGATGATGAAGGAAATATCTATGTTTCTTCCTGGGCTACAAACAGAGTCTACAAGTACCCGCCACATCTGATCGGGAGTTCGGAAGTTTTTTCAGTAGATCATGCTAAACCATCGGGTTTGGCTTACAATCCCAATGATGGAGTGCTTGCTGTGTGCAATTATGGGGATAATACAATCGATTTCATCCAGTTGATCACCGGGATTGATGCAACCTATAATGATCCGGGCCTGTTTCAGTTCAATATCTTCCCTGTTCCTGTGGTACATCATGCTACTATCACATTTGACCTGAAAGATTCAGCGCCGGTTCATCTGACAATTACAAACCTGGCCCGACAAAATCTCTATTCCCTGAATTTGGGGACCATGCCAATGGGGCAGCATGTAGTGACCCTCCACGAAAGTGATATTCCGGAAGGGATCAGTATGGTGACTCTCTTTCTCAACAACCATCCTGTTGATACTAAGCAACTGGTGAAGATACCCGAGTAAACATGCCTTGCCATGAGGTTCATTGATAAAATAAAGTTTATCTTTGATAAAATTTTATCCCATGGCAAAAGGAAATACCACAAAGATCTTCCTGGCTACCTTTGCAGGGCTAGCTGCAGGAGTAGCTATTGGCCTCCTGCTTGCTCCGGAGAAAGGAGCAAAAACCCGGAAAAAGCTGAAAAAAAAGATTAGAGAAGTTTCAGAAAATTTTCAACATGAGTTTTCCGACGAACTCGAGAAATTAAAAACGATCTTCCCCGGAGATGAAAAGGAAGAGAAGAAAAGAAAAAAAGTCATTACAAAGGCTAAAAATCCAACGACATGATCACGCAAGCACGGAAATTTTCTAACGATTTCTCCTCGCTGTCCGACAATGTGAAAGGATACATCCGGCTGAAGCTCGAACTGTATAAACTGATGGCTGTTGAAGGGGTTGCCCAACTTCTCTCCGGGATCATGATGACGATTGTTGTGATGCTATTGGCCTTCTTTTTCCTGTTTTTCCTTGCGCTGGCATTTGTCTACTGGTATGGCGAGGTGGTTGGACCGATGTACGTCGGCTCCCTCATCGTGGTGGCATTTTATCTTGTAGCTGCCGCGCTGGTTTTCATCTTTCGTGATCGGCTCTTTATCAATCCGCTGATCACAAAACTCACCGATGTAACACATGAGGAGGGATCCGATGAAGAGAAGTAAACATCCGAAGGGAGTGGCGGCTCCTCTAACCTCGTTGAAAGAGCTGCGCGCCGAAAAGTTGAGGTTGCAGCGTGAGATCCTCGGGACCGAGGAGGAAATCAAAGAAAACTACCACAGTCTTGTTGATGCATTGACCTTCAGGAACATCCTCAATACGGTTGCGGAGGAGATCGTGGCCACAAACGTACTCGTTTCCCAGGCTTATTCCATCATCCGGCCCCTTTTCAAACGGAAAAAGAAAAAAAAGAGGGTTGAGAAGCCTGAGAAAAAGGAAGAAACCAACGTTGAATAATGAACATCAGAAGTGCAACGCCGTGTCTCGGTCATCCGGATTGTCAATTTTATCAAACTGATCTCCAGCTACCTGTTATCCATCCTTTTACGCAAACCAGTCTATTGGGGAACAGCAGCTTTTGTATCGGTTGAGCCGACGACCCACTGTAACCTTCGGTGTCCTGAATGCCTTACCGGACAGCGTGGTCTGACGCGTGATGCCGGTAGTTTGAACCTACCCGATTTCAGCCGCATCATTGAACAGCTCCCTCCGCAAGTCTCTTATCTGACGCTATATTTCCAAGGAGAACCTTACCTGAACAAAGAACTGTTCCATTTCATCTCATTAGCCCGGGAAAGGCAAATCTATGTATGGAGTTCTTCCAATGGCCACTTCCTGACGGAGGAAAACATCCGAAAAACCATTGAATCAGGGCTCAACAAACTGATCATCTCTCTGGATGGGACCGATCAGGAGACATACGGGAAATACAGGATCGGAGGATCGTTCGAAACTGTGGTTCATGGCATCAGGGATTTCACCCGGATACGAAAAGAGATGAATTCCCGGAAGCCTTTGCTGGAAATTCAATTCCTTGTTCTGCGATCCAATCAGCATCAGATCGGTGAGATTAAGAAATTAGGGAAATCGTTGGGAGCGGACAGAACCGTTCTGAAAACTGCTCAGTTTTATGATCTTTCCCAAGAAAATCCCCTGATACCGGAAGAGGGAAAATGGTCGAGGTACAAGCAGACGAGAGGACAAGCGGACAAGCGGACAAGTGTTCTGGGTAAGTTTATGATAAAAAATTCTTTGCCGAACCGGTGTTTCCGGATGTGGAGCGGGTGTGTGATCACCTGGGATGGGAAGGTGGTTCCATGTTGTTTCGACAAAGATGCAAAACATTGCCTTGGAGATCTTAAAACACAGTCCTTTAAGGAGATCTGGCATGGGGAAACCTACAGGGCTTTCCGTCAGACGATCCTGAAGAACAGGAAATCTGTTGAGATTTGCAGGAACTGCAGTCAGAAGGTTTGAAATAGCGAAAATTGTAAATCAAAAATTCATAATTCAAAAATCGATTTAATCGCAGATGCTGTTAGAGTGTTGTGTAAATTCAGCGGTTTCGGCCATGGAAGCCCAGAGGGGAGGTGCCGACAGGGTGGAGTTATGTGAAAACATGGCCGACGGAGGATGCACACCCAGTGCCGGAACCATTCAGTTAGCGAGAACGTATCTGAAAATTTCCCTGTTTGTCATGATCCGTCCCAGAGGAGCCGATTTTCTCTATTCGGATGATGAGTTCGAAATCATGCAGCAGGATATCCTGATGGCCAAAAAACTTGGAGCCGATGGAGTTGTCTTCGGCATCCTGACATCAGATGGCCGGATAGATGGTCGGCGGATGGAAGAACTCGTGAAGCTAAGCCGGCCCATGGGGATCACATGCCACAGGGCATTTGATATGACACGGGATCCATTTGAGGCGTTGGATGATCTGATGGCACTGGGTGTCGACCGGATCCTCACCTCCGGTCAGGCTGGAAATGCTCTGGAAGGAGCCCCGTTGATCAGGAAACTGATCACACAAAGCAAAGGCAGGATCCTTCTCATGCCGGGCCGTGGCATCAAAGAGCATAACCTGACAGCTGTCATCAGGGAAACAGGGGCTGTCGAATTCCACTTGTACCTGACAAATCCGGTAAAAAGTCGAATGACATTTCTCCGGGAGGGGCTCTGGATGGGGAATCCTGACCAGTCGGAATTCGAACACATTCAAGTTGACGCAACCCGTGTGGCTCAGGCCAGGGAAATACTGGATAATTTCAAAAATGGGAACCTATGATAAACCTTCTGAAAATCTTTCATGAGAAAAGCCAGTCGAACCTGGTTACGGCAAACTCCCTGCTGCTTGGCATCGTGTTCGTGCTGTTGGTGCTGGTTGCATTTTTCCCTGCAGGCATCCAGGATACGCTGAACAAAATCCTGATCACCGCAACGTTTTTCTGCTCTATCTATGCTCTTGCCTACAGATCCAGAGTCCTTTTGCCTATCGCTATCCTGATGACACTTCTTCAGTGGACAGCCAAAATCATCGGAAATGATATCCTTGAATTGGTGGCAGGATCCGTGAACATGATTTTTTTTATTTACATTGTCGTCAAGCTGGTTCGTCAGTTTGCCAGCGCTAAAACGGTATCGCCACTGGTAATCCTCGGATCCGTGAATGGATACCTGCTCCTCGGACTTGTATTTTCACTCTTTACTATTCTGGTCAGCAGCCTCTACCCGCAGTCCTATTTTTCATTCCATGAAAACATCTACCTCACGGATAAAGTGGACTTTCACACTTACATTTATTACACATTTATCACGATGGCAACCGTTGGGTACGGAGATCTCGTTCCCATCAGCTCACCCGCCCGTGCCCTGGCGGTTTTCGTCTCTGTTTGCGGTCAACTTTATATTGCCATTGTCATCGCTTTCCTCGTCGGGAAATTTGCGGGAGCTTACGTAAAAGTGAACAAGCGAACTGGTGGACAAACGGACTAGCGGACAAGCGGACAATGTTGTTTGTTTTTGCGAACTTTGCCTCTTCGCTTCTTTTCGATTAAGTCTTTATGCTATGAAACAAGGATCTATAAAACCCGATAAGCCTGATTCTCCATTCCTCCATCATTCCCCGTTTTGCAATGCCCCCAGATTCAATTGCTCGCAATACGTTTCACTATTTCGCTATTTCGCTAGTTCACTAGTACTTTTTATCTTCTTCCATGCTGCGGCCCAGAATCCTCCCGATTGGGAAAATCCGAAGCTGACAGGGATCAGCAACGAACCTCCGCATGCCTCTTTCCTCCCTTACCCGGACGAGGCCTCTGCCCTGAAGAATGACTGGAGCGCTACCCCCTTTTCAATCCTGCTGAATGGTACCTGGAAGATCCGGATGGCGGATAATCCTTCCCACAGGATCCCTGATTTTTTCACGGAAGCCTATGATGTCTCTGCCTGGGATGATATCCGGATCCCGGCCACTTTTGAGGTACACGGTTACAGTTACCCGATTTATGTGAATATCGGCTATGAATTCGAACACCTGATGGAGCCGGACCCTCCTCATGTGCCGGCAGACTCGAACCCGGTGTTTATGCTTCGCCGCGATTTCGAAGTCCCTTCATCCTGGGCCGGCCGACAGGTTTTCCTTCGATTCAATGCGGTGAAATCATTCTTCTATGCCTATGTAAACGGAAAAAAAATCGGTATGGGCAAGGATGGCAAGACTCCGGTTGAGTTCAACATCACCAACGAGGTAAACCCCGGGAAGAATACCCTGGCTGTGGAGGTGTTTCGCTGGAGTGACGGCACTTATCTGGAGTGCCAGGATATGTGGCGGATGAGCGGCATCAACCGGGATGCATTCATTTATTCGACTCCGGATGTCAGGATCCGGGATTTTTTTGTTACGGGAGCACTGACAGATAATTATGTGAACGGGGAGTTCATGGTACAAGTCGACATCCAGAACCTGTCATCAGCTGATTCCGGATCCCGGATCCCGGATCCCGGATCCTGGATACTTGAAGCTTCCCTGTATGATTCGAATGATTCTCCTGAACCTCTTTTCAGGAAGTCGGTTCGGGTGGATATACCGGCTCATGGAGAAAGCAAGTACACGATCTCCGGGAAGGTGATCAATCCCAGGAAATGGAGTGCGGAGTTGCCGAATCTCTATCCTGCTGTTCTTACCCTGAAGAACCCGGAAGGCCACACTGTGATGTCGACAGGATGCCGGATGGGCTTTCGAATATCTGAAATTAAAAACGGGCAGTTTCTGGTGAATGGAGTTCCGGTGTTACTGAAAGGGGTAAACCGTCATGAGACCGATCCGCTGACCGGTCATGTGATGACAAAAGAGAGAATGATGCAGGACATCCGGCTCATGAAAGAGGCCAATATCAATACGGTGCGAACATGCCATTACCCCGATGACCCTTACTGGTATGAGTTATGCGATGAATATGGTCTTTACGTGATCGATGAAGCCAATATTGAATCCCACGGGATGGGATATCATCCCGACCGTACCCTTGGCAACAATCCCGACTGGCTGGATGCGCATCTCAACCGCACTGAACGGATGGTTGAGAGAGATAAAAATCATCCATGCGTGGTCATCTGGTCACTGGGGAACGAAGCCGGCAACGGCTCCAATTTCGTTGCCACTTACGAATGGATCAAACATCGGGATCCTTCGAGGCCGGTATGGTACGAACGGGCGCAGCAATCCTACAACACAGATATTTTCTGTCCGATGTACGCGGGAGTTGACTACCTGAAACGTTACGGCTATACGAAACAGCTCCGTCCGCTCATCATGTGCGAGTATGCCCATGCCATGGGGAACAGCACAGGGAACCTGCAGGATTACTGGGATGTGATCGAAACCTATCCCCAGCTACAGGGAGGGTGTATCTGGGATTGGGTGGATCAATCGTTGTACGCGGTTAATGGCAACCCGCCGGGTAGGGGCGACCCGCCGGGTCGCCCCTACGCATATGGCGGGGATTACGGGCCAGCCAATGTCCCTTCGGACCAGAATTTCCTGGATAATGGTATTGTCTTTCCCGACAGATCGGTTCATCCCGGGTACCTGGAGGTGAAAAAAGTCTACCAGTACGTGAAATTCCTGCAGGATGACCCGGCGATCCCCTCCGTGACGATGGTCAATCATTACGCCTTCTATGATCTCGAAAATACGGCTGTGGAATGGGAGATCCAGGGAGATGGGGAAAGGGTAATGGGCGGAGCTTTTCTTCCCTTCAGGCTGAACCCCGGAGAGGAGAAAGAACTTCTTATCCCGTCAGAACCGCTGATCAGACAGCCAGACGTGGAATATTTTCTCACACTTTCTCTTAAAACCACGATACCCTGGGGGATTCTTCCGAAAGGATTTATCCTTGCTACCGAACAGTTTCCTATGGCTTCTTTCTCCATAGGCAAACCGGAATATCCCTCCGGACTTAACCCGTTGGAAGTGGGGGAGACTGCCTCGGGAATCCTGGTCAGAGGAGAGGATTTTACGATCGCCTTTGACCTGTTGACGGGAGTGATGCAATCGTTTGTTTACCGGAATACTCAACTGATCCGTCAGGGTCCGGCGCCCAACTTCAGGAGAGCACCTACTGACAATGATATCGGGAATCAACTGTATGAACGTTGCGGGGAGTGGTTTGAAGCAAGCAGCAACCGGCACCTCGATGAGATCAGTACCAGTTCTGGCAGTCCGGACCAGGTTGAGATCACTGTCATATACAACCTGCCTTCAGTGGCTTCCACAGAGATTATCCGGTATGAGATCCGGTCGAACGGAGAGGTTGTCGTCACCGCTTCCTTGAATACCGGTGGCAAGAAACTCCCGGACCTTCCCCGTTTTGGAATGAACCTGCAACTCCCTCCCGGTCTTGATGAGGTGACCTGGTTCGGACGGGGCCCCTGGGAAAATTACCAGGACAGAAACAGCAGCGCTTTCGTTGGACGTTACTCCTCCCGGGTAGCGGATTTGTACACTCCTTACATTCGTCCCCAGGAGAATGGTTACCGGACAGATGTCAGATGGGTTGAATTCACAGGAAAAGAGAAGGTGGGACTGCAGATCAAGGGGAGTCCTCTGATCTGTTTTTCAGCGCTTCCCTTTACTTACGAGGACCTGGCCAGCTATAAGCGGGGAGTAAAACATACCTGGGATCTGAAAGCGCGTGATTTCATCGATGTGAACATTGACTACAAACAGATGGGGGTGGGTGGCGACGACAGCTGGGGAGCAGAACCTTATCCTGATTATCTGCTTCCTGCCAGGGATTACTCCTACACGTTTGTGATGAAGCCAATAGAGAAGTAGTGCAGTGGTGCCATGAAGCCATGGTGAGGTGGTGAGGTGGCGAAGTGGCGAAATAGTGAAATGGCGAAATTTTTGATTGGAGTTTATGTAATCAGTTCTCCTGTTTTTGTATCGACGATGAGGCTTGTCAAGCAGGGCGTTTCATAGGGAGGGTTATCAGGGTAACCGGTGAATTCTGTTTCGGTCAGCAGGGTATAGTCCACTTCAATTTCCATTCTCCCTTTTTCCGGAGGCAGTGTTCTGATTTGATCAATGCGATAGCTGACATGGGCCATATGCCCGCTCCGGCTTCCCTGGTAACCCAGTTTCTCAGTCGCGGCAATTTGACTTTCAACGATTTCCAGTATGCGTTCTTCGGTCAGCATCGTTTTACTTATAATCGATTCCAGGCAGGGGAAAACGTTTTTTCCGAAGGAGATATAATCCGGAGAAGAGGAGCTGTGCGAGAAAACCGATTGCGAAAAGCAGGAGGGCGAAAAGCCAGGCATCCGGTTCCAGGATCCATCGGACAATGGCATAGATACAACAGGCAAAGCCAATCATCAACAGCAGGATATTTCCAACAAAAAAAACTCTTCGGATCAGATAAGTCATGGGGATTCAAAGGGTAAATGAGACATCTTCGATGCCATCAATATAAAAGAACCGGCCCGATCCCATAACATCGTAATGGATGAAAAAAAATCGTTTAAACTCAATCTTACCTTGGTGCCGGTCCAGTTTCTTCATGACCGGTTTCAGCTCCTCCGGATCGGTTTCAGAAATCACCGTTCCGATTCGCTCTCCGATCTCCATCAGCATCAGTTCCTCTGGAGAAGGCCGGTACTCTTTCTCCCTGGCCCCAAGAATCAGATTTCCATCTACCCACATCCCCGGATGCTGTTCTGCTTTTCCATTATATGTATCAAACAGGTTGATCAGGTCGGACAAGTTGTCCAGAGATGCATCAGGGATCATGGTCAGGTCGGCCAGCAAGGAGGGCATATAATCCAGCATCGTATCCGGTGTGCGTTTGGGTTCATAATCAGGGAAGATGTCCTCTGCAGAAGTCGGTGTAACGAACGTTTGCGATTCATGAGAAGGGTTGGAAACCCGATCTGCGAGGGATAAATCAGGTTTGATCCAGATGCTGTGGATGGGTCCCATGTCGGGAACCTGATGCAACAAAATCATTTTTCCGGGAAATTCCATCCTGACCGAATCAACAAGAAGCAAACCGGAACCTGGTGTTGCCACAGAAACCTCCAGGTAGTAAGGGTACTCTGTCAACGAAATGATCCTGAGTCCTGTTGGAGAGGAAACACCATCTTCCCCGCTGATCCGTTGCTGACACGCATCAATCTGAAGCCATTGATTCATCCTTTCTGCCAGATCGGCGATGGTGTCCATCTCCCCTTCTGAGAGCATGGGAGCCATATCCACAAGGTAGACGATCAACTTCGGCGTAACGGTCACCAGTTGCTCTGTCGGGATCGGGGCATCCGGATCTGGTCTGCTTCTGAAGGCAAGATCCTGCCAGGGAAGAAAGATGTACGTAAGCAACTGTTTTCCTGTGGCATACGTACGCATATCAACAAACAACCCTTCTCCCTCTCCGTGAAGAAAGATGTCGATTTCATCCAGCTTGACAGGGCGGATCCTGACTTCAACCGATCCTCCGAAATGCCTGTACAGATCTAATTTCAGCTCCAGAATGTCGCGCGTGAATAGTCCCCCATCAAAGGGTTCAACAATGACGTTTCCTTCCTTGTCGATTGCCCCCCACCGGGCTTCTTTCCATTCTGAGTACTCTCCTTCCTCTGTAAGTACTCCGTCAGTACAAATGAGCGCTACGCCATCCCGGAATGGATCCGCACAGGTAAAAGCGGGAGGAATTCTGATATTCCCTTCCATATCGGCAAAACCGATCTTGCCGTTTTCCCTGATGCGGATCAAACCCTCGGAAGGATAATCGGGGCCGTTGTCATATGGGAGCACTTCAAAAAGAAAATTTCCTTTTTTATCCACCGCGACAAATCCCAGTTCAGGAATATAGCTGACGTCAAAATGATCGTAAGGGAAAGTTCCAACCAGATTTTCCTCCTCCTCCCCGGTGGCAGCACCCGATGGTTGCAGCTGATCTGCCCAGGCAGGTCTACCTTGCTGAATGAATTTTACCTGGTTATCCTGAAGGACCACCTCCAGGTTGTGGTCCGGGAAAAACAGATTCCTGTACTGCGGAGTTTGTCCCGCATACTCAACATAGTTTATCCCAAGCGTCCGAAGTACATCCGTGAACGAGCTGCCATTTCCGATATCTTTATATGTGGCCGTATAAACCTCTTCCAGGTGTTTCAGGCGGAAGATCCGGTCGACTGTCTCATTCCGGCTGATGCTGTAATCTTTAAGCAAAATAGAATACTGATGCCATCGGGAGTGACCCAGAGAGAATACGATGCTGACTCTGACCGTATTGTTCGAAAACTCCTGAACGAGCACATCAAGCGGGGCTTCCGCATCGGCGAGGAACTGCGGGTGGAATGAAAGTTTCTCTATATATTCATTCCAGTGTTCCTCCATCCAGGCATCCCGTTGACTTAAGAGAAGCTGATTTGCTTCATCATTGATTTTTCCACGGCTATCCTTGTCCAGGAAAAAGATCTCTTCGACATTCCGGAGGATCTCTTCAGAAACCCCGGCCCGGTCGATATGTTGTCCAATATCAGCTATCGTGTATACCTTGTCCTGTGACCTGGCGCTGTGTTCTGTTCCAATCATGAAAATGGCAATGAAAAGTGCAACAGGCAAAAAGGCCTTACCGGTTGTATCGAAAGTTTTCATTTAGTGCAGTACCGTCAACCTGTTGGTTGAAAATCCTTTCAGGGCATCTGTTGCCGGTTAATAGTTACAAAGATAACACACAAAGGAAGGAATGTCAACTTTTCGGCGCCAGGAACCGATTGTACAGCAAGAGTCCGATGATGGTAAGGAAGCCAATCCCGCTGAAAGTGACCCAAAGCATGGAGGGTTCGTTCAGTTTTTCGACAAACAGCACATAGAGCCAGGCTCCCAGAACTCCTCCAACCCCACTTCCGATTACACCGTAAAGAAAGGAGTACCCCTGGTAAAGCGCTTTCTTATCAGGGGGGGCAATCAGTCCGACATAAGAGATGAACTTGGGATGGGCAGTCATCTCCCCAAGAGTAAAAATAAACATCCCGGCGAGGAATATCCATGGGCTTGGGGCAATCGCCAGAATCCCCATTCCGGTTGAACCAATGGCAATTCCAATGATCATGGTTGGCAGGGCTTTCGCTTTTCTCACTGCTGCAGAAACGAATAATTGGAGAAGAATGATCGCACCGGCATTCATAGCCGTAACATGCTCAGCTTCAAATTTCCAGTCGGGCTGATTCACAAAAAGCGAGAGGAAGTGGTTGACAATCTTGTTGACAGGCTCCATGTTGATGTGTTCCGTGAGGTACCAGAGAACCGAGTCATATACCTGGAAGTACATGATCCAGAATCCGGAGTAAATGACGATCATCAGGATAAAGCGGTAATCTTTCAGCACAATGACCATTTCTGAAATGATCTTACCGATTGTTTTTGATCCGGTAGCAGTTCCTTTGGGTTCCCTGAAGACAAAATAATTCAGAAAGAGAAGCCATCCGGTTCCGATCGCCGCCATGAAAAAGATATAGTTCCAGGAGATCGATTTCATCCATGGCACCAGAATGAGCGGAAAGATAAAGGCTCCCAGGTTGATCGACCAGTAGTAGATTCCGAATCCCAGAGAGGAGTTGGATTGATCGGTCACCCGTGCGATCGTTCCGGCAACCATCGGTTTAAAAAAACCTGCGCCCAGGGCAACCAGAAGAAGGCTAAGAAATACTGTAGCATACGTTTCCGAGAAGCCGGTAAGGAGATATCCGGTACTCATGGAGATGAAAGCAAAAAAAAGGACCTTCCGGTAGCCCAGCCGGTCGCCGATAGCTCCGGCTAAAATTGGCAGGAAATAGAGCAATGGCGTGATGACACTTTTTATGAGTCCGACACTCTCTTTGGAAAAAGCGAGTCCACCGTTTTCCCGGGAGAGCACCAGGTAGACAGATAACACAGACATCACCCCATAGTAGGAACCCCTTTCGAAGAACTCCATGGTGATCACTGTCCAGAAGCTCCTTGGGAATTCCCTGATTCCCGTTTTTTTCACAGATTCAGCCATCAGGCTGCGAAATTAGTTCTTTTTTTCAGATCGGGCAGGTTTGGAACCCGCCCTTCCTTTTTTAGTATTTTTGTTTGATGGAGGAATAGTTCATGGCGTTTTTCCTGTATGGAAGAGACTAGTACAAACAATCCGGTAAGGGCAGGTTCTGAAACTGCCACAACGCAAAAGTTGCTGGAGCTGGTTCGCCGCTTCCGGATCGAGGGGATGCCGTTGAAAGTAACCCCAATCATTTCAGGCCATATCAACGACTCTTACCTCGTCAGTACTATAGTAAGAGCTGGTTTGGAACCTGCCCCTACGGAGTATCTCCTGCAACGGATTAACCACGGGATCTTCAGGGATATTCCAGGTCTGATGAACAATATCGGCATCGTGACCGGGCACATAAGCCAAAGGATTCAGGCGGATCCTGCTGCTTTTGGTGAAATGCGGGCACTGGAGCTTGTTCCGACAGTTGAAGGCGACCCGTTTTATACTGATCCTCAGGGGAATTTCTGGAGGGTATATCATTATATTCCAGGAAGCCTTAGCTATGACCGTGTTCCCGGAACAGATCTGGCCTATGAAGGAGGCAAGGCATTCGGAAAGTTTCAGGTGCTCTCCGCGGGCATTGATCCGGGAACTCTGACAATAACCATTCCCAGGTTTCATGATATCACCTGGAGGCTGGAGCAGTTTGAAGATGCTCTTCATTCAGATCTCATGCATCGTGTAGCCCATGTCCCGGATGAGATCCATTGTATACGGGAGAGGGCACAGGAGATGCATACGATCAACCAACTGATAGAGAGTAGCCTGCTTCCAACGCGTGTAACGCACAACGACACCAAATTCAACAACATCCTCTTTAACCAGAAGAATACAGCGATCTGTATCGTGGATCTGGATACCGTGATGCCTGGAACTGTTTTGTACGACTTCGGTGATGCTATCCGGACAGGAACAAACACGGCAGATGAAGATGAATCCAACCTGGAGAAAGTGAGCCTTGATATGGGTCTATTTGAAGCTTATTCCAGAGGTTTCCTCGAAACTGCAGGTACTTCACTGACGCAGATTGAACTGGATCATCTGGCCTTCTCGGCAAGATTTATGACGTACATCATCGGTCTCCGTTTCCTCACCGACTATCTCAACGGAGATACCTATTACATGATTCATCGCACCGGCCACAACCTTCAGCGGGCCAGATGTCAGTTCAAATTGCTTTCGGAGATGGAGAAACAAACCGAAATCATGGAACGGATTATAGAAACATCAGTGGCCTAATGACGTATTCCTGACCATTCACTAATGACAATTCACCTGTCATGGGCCATTTCCCGGGACAGGAACAAAATGGATTTCAAGGGAATCAAGCTTTGAAGCCTCAGGCTGAATTGCAGCGGAACGGTCTTCCCATGTAGTTCCGCCATCCATTATATAGTAGACAGGTTGGTTTTTTGCGACAATGAAAAGAACAGTGGAATTCGCAGGTGAAGTCAGCGTCGCCATTACATAAATGGTCGTCA
>JAFGNY010000087.1 GCA_016926765.1 Bacteroidales bacterium
CAAAAAATCCCTCGGCCAGCATTTCCTGACCGATGAAAACATCGCCCGGAAGATCATCGGCTCTCTGAATCCAGCGATCCCTCTGGTGCTGGAAATCGGTCCGGGGAAAGGCGTGCTGAGTAAGTACCTGCTGGAAGATCCCCGGTTCGATCCCTGGTTTGTGGAGATCGACCGCGAATCAGTCAACTATTTGAAGGAACGTTACCCTGCTATCCGGGATCGCATGATCGAGGAAGATTTTCTGAAGTTGGATCTCGGATCCCTGATTCCTGATCTCGGATCCCTGATAAATAGGCAACCATCCGGCATCCGGCATCTGGCATCCGGCATCCAGATTTTAGGCAACTTCCCCTACAACATCTCCTCCCAAATCCTCTTTCAGGTTTTGAAGCACCGGGACCTGGTAGCGGAGGTCACGGGCATATTCCAGCGGGAGGTGGCCCGGCGTATCGCCGCTCCGCCCGGGTCGAAAACCTATGGCATCCTGAGTGTCCTGCTCCAGGCATTTTACCGCATCGAGTACCTCTTCACCGTGAATGAATCGGTCTTTTTCCCGCCACCCAACGTTAAATCAGCGGTGATCCGTCTGGTAAGAAACGACGTGCAGTCGCTCGACTGCGATGAGCAATTCTGGATAACAGTAGTGAAAACCGCCTTCAACCAGCGCCGGAAAACCCTCCGGAACTCACTCCGGAAACTGACGCCTCCCGGCTTCCCGGATTTCAGCAATCCGCTGTTTGGCCTCCGGCCTGAGCAACTGACTGTGAGCGATTTTGTCGCTCTTGCCCGGATGCTTCATCCCGTAAGCTCGGAAAATAACTAACTTTGAGGTTCAATCCACAGGATGAAGAAAGAGCATTCTCCATCGAAAAAAAAGGGCAACAGGTTGAAAACCGTTGACCTGCTCCTGGGTATGCCATACAATGTTAGAAAGGCCAACAGGTATTTTGTTCTGTTCTTTTTTATCTGGGCTTTTCTGCTTTACGGGAATACCCTTCTGAATGACTTTGCCGTTGACGATGAATTTGTCACCAACAACGAAACGATCAGGAAAGGTGTGGATGCCATCCCGGAGATCTTCACCACACATTACATCGATCAGAAAGGAACTATCAGCGACAATGTGACCGATTACCGCCCACTGGTCAAACTTACCTATGCTGTTGAATACCAGATATTCCAGAAAGACAATCCGGGAAGAAGCCATGCGCTGAACGTGCTGATCTACTTTCTCCTCTCCACACTGCTGTTTTTCATCCTGAAGCGGCTTCTGAGAGATTACAACATTCTCTTTCCGTTTCTCATCACCGTGGTCTTCATGGCGCATCCTGTCCATACGGAGGTTGTCGCCAGCCTGAAAAACCGGGATGAGATGCTGGCTTTTTTCTTCGGACTGGCAACGCTGCATTCCCTGTTGAAATTCGCAGATACAAGGAAGTCGGGGTATGTGCTCTCCGCGATGCTGCTCTTTGTGATGGGCTATCTTTCAAAAGCTTCGATCCTCCCCTTTGTGCTGATCTGCCCGTTGACGCTCTATTTTTTCACGGATCTGAAACCAAAACACTACCTGCCTGTTGCCGCAGGAATCCTCATTCTGGCGCTCCTTTGCCAATTGCTGCCGGAGTGGTTTCTCCCTGATGGGGAACGGATGACTAGCATGATGGAGAATCCGCTCTTCACCGAGAAAGGAGCGCTTTTAAGGCTTGGTACCGGTTTGGTTTCACTTCTGTTCTACCTGAAGATCCTGATCTACCCGCACCCCCTGCTCTTCTATTACGGATACGACACCATTCCCCTGACCACCCCCACCGGCATCTGGGCGCTCCTTTCGTTTATCCTTTACGCCGGTATGCTCATTTTCGCGTTGAACAACCTCCGTCAAAAACAGGTGATCTCCTTTGCCATCCTGTGGTATCTGATCTTTATTGCCATGTACTCCAACTTCCTGGTTCCGGTGGTTGGGATTGTGGGTGAACGGTTTGTATTTGCTGCCTCCCTGGGCTTCTGCATCGCATTGATATGGGCAATCTTCAGGATATTCAACACGGAGCCCAACTCCCTGACCATCGAATTTGATGCCCGCATGAAGATTCTGGCGGTGACTTTCTTGATCCTGATTCCTTATGTGGCGCTTACCGTGAACCGGAACCGTGAATGGAAAGACCTTCTGAGCCTCTATTCTGCGGATATTCCCTACCTGAAGAGTTCGGCTAAGGTAAACGCGCAGTATGCCGGTTTGCTGATGCGTGACGCATACGGGGACCCCGGTTTCCGTCAGTACGGCACGGTGGATCCGGTAAAGGTGGAGACCATGAAAAAGCATTTCCTTCAGTCGCTGAAAATCTTTCCCCAAAATTACCAGACGCTGAATGACCTGGGGACGGTTTACCTCTTTTTCGATCATAACCCCGATTCAGCGGTACTCCTCCTGAAAAGGGCCATCAGCCTGAATCCCTCACTGGAACCTGCCTGGGTGAATCTTGGGATGGCGTATAAGGAGGTACACAAGCCCGACAGCGCAGCCTGGTGCTATTCGACAATTCTGCAGAATAATCCCCGGCAGATCCGTGCCTGGTTTGCATTGGCTAACAGTTACTTTGACATGGGAGACCTTCAGCGGGCGATTGAAATGAACCAGGAGGTTATCAAGTCAAATCCCGCCCTCGACATCCCCTATATCAATATCGGAAATTACTGGCTGCAGACCGGAGATACCCTGAAGGCCATTGAAAATTATGTGGAGGCACTGAATCGCCGGATGACTTCAGAAGGATGTTCTCATGTGAGTGCGCTGTATAAGTCATTGGGAGATACCCTGAAATCGGATCAATACCGGCAGATGGCCTCAGAAGGGAAGCAACAACCATAACCTCTAAGTGTGTGAGCCATCGTATCCTTTCCGATTTGCTTCGTTTAACGGCGGAAAAATTTCCGGCAAAAGGCATCGGATTCATTCAACCCGGTCAAGCCATCCGGTTCATCACCTACCCGATGTTGCTCCATCAGGCGTTGTGTGTTCTCAAAGGGCTTCAGGATCGGGGAG
>JAFGNY010000088.1 GCA_016926765.1 Bacteroidales bacterium
GGTCATCACAGTACCGGCCTACTTTTCTGACTCCCAGCGTCAGGCTACCAAAGAGGCGGGAGAAATCGCCGGGCTCGATGTGAAGCGGATCATCAATGAGCCTACAGCAGCCGCTCTCGCATACGGACTGGAGAAGAAACATAAAGACATTAAAGTGGCTGTTTACGACCTGGGAGGAGGTACCTTTGATATCTCTATCCTTGAGTTGGGTGATGGCGTATTTGAAGTAAAATCGACGAATGGAAATACCCACCTTGGTGGGGATGATTTTGATCACGAAATCATCAATTGGCTGGCTGACGAGTTTCAGAAAGACGAAGGGCTCGATCTGCGGAAAGATCCAATGGCTATGCAACGACTGAAAGAGGCCGCTGAAAAAGCAAAGATTGAATTGTCCAGTTCAACGGAAACAGAGATCAACCTGCCTTATATTATGCCGGTTGACGGCATCCCGAAACACCTGGTGAAAAAACTCAGCCGTTCCAAACTGGAACAACTGATTGACCCGCTGATGCAGGCCACTGTCGAACCTTGCCGGAAAGCTCTTGCGGACGCGGGAATGAAAGCTTCGGATATTGATGAAGTGATTCTCGTTGGAGGTTCAACCCGAATCCCAGCTATCCAGAAAATTGTCAAGGATTTCTTTGGAAAAGAACCATCCAAAGGGGTTAATCCCGACGAGGTAGTAGCCATCGGTGCTGCGATCCAGGGTGGTGTGCTTACAGGAGAGGTTAAAGATGTGTTGCTGCTTGATGTGACACCGTTATCCCTTGGGATCGAAACACTCGGTGGGGTAATGACCCGACTGATTGAAGCCAATACAACCATTCCGACGAGGAAATCGGAAGTATTTTCTACGGCGGCCGACAGCCAAACCTCCGTGGAGATCCATGTCCTTCAGGGTGAACGCCCGATGGCCAATCAGAACAAGAGCATCGGACGCTTCCATCTCGATGGAATTCCGCCTGCTCCAAGAGGCATTCCACAAATCGAAGTGACCTTCGATATTGATGCGAATGGCATCCTGAATGTCACGGCAAAGGATAAAGCGACGAACAAATCGCAGAATATCCGGATTGAAGCTTCTTCCGGTTTATCGGAAGATGAGATCAAACGGATGAAAGATGAAGCTCAGATGAATGCCGAGTCTGATAAGAAAATGAAAGAGGAGACGGATAAACTCAATACTGCTGATACCCTGATCTTCCAAACCGAAAAACAGCTGAAGGAGTTTGGTGATAAAGTTCCGGCAGACAAAAAGAGCGAGATTGAAAAAGCCCTAGAGACGCTTAAAACAGCTCATAAGAACCACGACTTCGCGGGGATCGATGCGGCAATGGCCAACCTGAATGCTGTGTGGCAGGCTGCAAGCCAGGAGATGTACCAGAATACTTCCCAGGCGGGTCCCCAGCCTGGTCAGCAAGCAGGTTCCCAGGCCGATCCTGGTCAATCGCAGAACCCTGCTGATGACGAAGTTACAGATGTTGACTTTGAAGAAGTCGACGATAAAAAATAAGTTTTCATCATGGAAGAAAAAAGCTGGCTCCCTTTCGGGCCAGCTTTTTTTATTAACAATTAATTAAAATTTTTGGTCATCCGCCATAGAACAATTACTTTCATCTTTGCATTTCAATAACATCACTAAAACGGACCGAATTATGAATTTAAAAAAAGTACTGTTTTTTTTTCTGGCTGTGGTAGGATGGACATTTTGCCTCACCGCACAGAATGCATGGATCAATGAGATCCATTATGATAATGTTGGAACCGATGTGGGTGAATTTATAGAAGTTGTTGTGCAAAATGCAGGCACGTATACCTTATCGGATTTTACCGTGATACTATACAACGGAAGTGGCGGAGCGAGTTACAACACAAAGACCCTGGATCTGTTCACCCTTGGTTCAACGGTAAGCGGCTACACTTTTTATTACTATACTTTTCCCTCTAATGGTATCCAAAACGGATCTCCCGACGGAATGGCCCTGAGTTACCAGGGAACACTAGTGACTGGACAGTTTTTAAGCTATGAGGGCACTTTCACCGCTACCAACGGGCCTGCCAATGGAGCTACTTCAGTGGATATCGGAGTATCGGAGACTACCTCTACACCTATCGGACAATCTCTTCAATTGGGAGGAACAGGTGGAGCTTACGCCGCGTTTACCTGGGAAGCACCTCAGGCTGAGACCCCCGGGAACCTGAATGTCAATCAAAGTCTGACAGGTGCCATTGATCCTGAACCCACCAATTACCCGACCAACTTTCTGGCAACTCCCGGTATCTTTGCCGTCGACCTGAACTGGACAGATGCTACAGGTACCCAACTTCCTTCAGCTTACCTGATCCTGGCAAGCGATGCCGACAACATCGCACTGCCGGTTGACGGAACCCCGGTTGCCGATGATCCGGATCTGTCGGACGGCACTGCCGCACTCAATATCTCCCAGGGAGTCGAAGCGGCTATATTCGAAAATCTTCCAAGTAACGTACTTTATTATTTCAAGATATTCCCCTATACGAATGCCGGTGCAACCATTGATTACAAAACAGACGGAACCCCACCGTCCGATACGGCGACTACCCCAGATTTCGTCATCATCAATGAGGAAGATTTTAACGGGGGAACCCTGGGAACCTGGACCCAGATCAGCGTTACCGGGGCTCAGACCTGGAGCATGAACATGACGAACGGCGTTGGAGGGACCCCGTGTGCTTACATGAACGGATACTCCGGAGGCGCTGTAGTGAATGAAGACTGGTTAATCTCCCCTTCAATGTATTTCAACCATTATACGCAGGAGCATTTCAGGTTCCAGACAGCCAAGAATTACACAGGTCCCGATCTGCAGGTGCTGATCTCCAACGACTATGCGGGAACCGGCGATCCAAACCTGGCTACCTGGACTGCTCTCTCCCCAACACTCTGTTCAGGGGGATGGGCATGGACCCCCTCCGGATGGCAGGATGTCTCCACGACAGACGGTTCTGATGTGTATCTGGCATTCAAGTATACCAGTACAAGTTCAGCCGCCGCCGCCTGGGAGGTGGATGAGATCCTGGTCGTCGGCGTACCCGATTTTTACGGGCCAACAGTTGTGACTGAGCCGAACGTTACGAACCTCACTAACGTTTCAGCTACCGCCGGAGGGGATGTCACCGATGATGGGGGCTCTGCCATCATTGCGAGGGGAATTTGCTATGGAACTGCGCTTAATCCTTCCCTGAATGGTCAGTATACAGTCGAACCCGGCACGACAGGCCCCTTTACGAGCGACATCACTGGCCTCACTTCGCAAACTACCTATCATATCAGGGCATACGCAACCAGTGCGATTGGAACTTCTTACGGATCGGATGAAACCTTTACAACCCTTTGCGATCCGTTAGCTCCGATCGCCGATTTTTATGCCAGTACCACCACGATCATGGTGGGGGAGACCATCGATTTTTTCGATGCCTCGGAATATTGCCCCGATGCATGGAACTGGAGTTTTGTCGGCGGCGTTCCGATGAGCTCGAATGATACCAATCCTCAAAACATCATGTGGGAATATCCGGGTGTCTATAATATTTGCCTTACCGTTACCAATGCCTACGGAGAAGATGTCGAATGCAAGATGGGTTATATTACCGTTAACGCTCCGGTGGAAGCCGACATCGTGATTACGGAAATTATGTACAACCCTCCCGAAAGCGGTACCGATTCGCTTGAATTCATTGAGTTGTATAATAATGATACGCAACAGGTGAACCTGGAAAACTTCTATTTCTCAAAAGGAGTGACTTTTGCCTTCCCCGCCTATACCCTCAACCCTGGTGACTATGTGATTGTAGCTGAAAGCGCCCAGGCGATGCTGAACACATTTGGTGTCACTGTTCTTGAATGGACCGATGGAGCGCTGAATAACGGAGGGGAGGAAATTGTTCTGAATGAACCGATGGGCAATGTCATCGATTCTGTTACCTATGGGGATCTTCTCCCGTGGGATACACTCGCCGACGGTTGGGGACCCTCCCTCGAGCTATGCGATCCGGGATCCAATAACGCGTTGCCCGAGAACTGGCGTCATGCACTGGAATTTGCTGCGATCAATACGGCAGGAGATACCATCTGGGCGTCTCCGCTCGAGGGATGCTCCTATCCTCCGGTCGCTGATTTTTCTGCAGACGATACATCGATCGTGGTCGGAGGTGCTGTCACCTTTACCGATGCATCCACCGGAAACATTGATTATTATGAATGGACCTTTGAGGGAGGCGATCCTGCTACATTCACGGGAGCAGCCCCTCCGCCAGTCCAGTATAACGACATGGGAACATTCGATGTCTCTCTGAAAGTCACCAATAGCGCCGGACAAAATACACTCACCAGAGTGGATTACATCGAAGTAGGCTCCACTTCCGTAGCCTCATCAGTCAACGAAGTCTCTTTCAACATCTATCCCAATCCGGTCTCACAGGACTATTTCATCCTTCTGCTTCCTCATCAATCCCGGTATAAGATATCTTTACTTACACAACTGGGATATGAGTTCTTTGGCAAAGAAATATCTATGGAAACAATGAAAATTCCGGTGTCAGGAGTTGCTGCCGGATTCTATTTCATCCGTGTGACAGATCTGAATAATGGAAAATCTGGAATTAGAAAAGTGGTCATTCAATAACAATTAATCAGGAACTTTATGAAACGTTCAATCCTTATCATTGCATTATTCGTCTCTGCGACCCTTTTATTTGCACAGGGAACCGAAAACTTTGCCAACTACCCCGAGACAGGGAATTCGTATCAGAACGGAACCTTCACAGGCCAGGATGGTTCCACATGGACTTACTGGCAGTGCCGAGGCGATGTGGTCATCAATCCGCCCACTCCCTGTCTGGGCAAAGACAGAACCCCCGTATCGGAAGTAATCTCCGGAGTCATTCAAAACGGTTGCGGAACTCTCAGTTTTGATTATATGCAGGGATTTTCCACCAACGTCAACCTGGATGTCTTCGTCAACGGACTTCTGGTGGCAACGGTTACAAGCAGCAACCAGCAGGGTGTCGTCCTGAATTCCGGACCGATTGTCGTAGACTCCCCCGGAGATTTTACCCTGGATTTCAAACAGCAGAATACCTCTTCAGGCCAGGTTGCCATTGATAATATCACCTGGACGGAATTCGGCGGGTCCCCTCTTCCCGAACCAACAAATTATCCGACGGAGTTCGCTGCTGAAACTTTTCCCTTTTCTATTATGCTTACCTGGACAGATGCCGTTGGAGCACAGGTGCCTACTGCTTACCTGATCAAAGCCAGCGATCAGGATAATATCACCTTGCCGGCAGATGGCACTCCCGTTCCCGACGATCCGGATCTGAGCGACGGAACCGCCGCTATGAATGTGCTCAATGGAGTTGAAACCTGTACATTTTATGATCTTCCAAGTAACGAGACCTACTATTTCAAGATATTCCCCTATACCAATACCGGTTCGAATATCAACTATAAGACAGATGGAACGCCACCATACGTGACAGCTACCACCCCCAATATTGTGATTATCAATTACGAGAATTTCAACGATACCTCCTTCGGAAGCTGGAGTGCGCACAATATCATCGGACAGCAGCAATTCTGGATGATTGATACCATACATGGTATTGCCGGTTCTCCCTGTGCAAGGATGAACGGTTATAGCGGGGGTCCGGTTGAAAATGAAGACTGGATTATTTCTCCTTCGATGAACTTTGATCTCTATGTCAATGAACAGCTTACATTTCAAACTGCTTGTAACTATGATGGCCCCGACCTGGAAGTGAAAATATCCAATGAATATGACGGAATCGGAAATCCGAATGATTATGAATGGATGGACCTTTCAGCTACCCTGTCATCGGGAGGATGGAGCTGGACGCCTTCCGGAACCGTGGATATTTCAGGCATCTCAGGGAACAGCGTTTATATCGGGATGATGTATACTTCAACAAGCCTGCAGGCCAAAACATGGGAAGCAGACGAAATCCTGACCATAGGAGAAGTGATGATCGGTGTCGCTGATTCACCCGGAAAGAGCGATGGTTTCAGGTTCTATCCAAATCCAGCAAAAGACAGGATTACGTTATCTTTCCCTGATTCAGGTGAAAAAGTGGTGTCGCTGATCTCACTTCTTGGTTCTGAAATTAAAAAGGAAACTGCTTCGGGGAACTCCTGTTCCCTCTACTGTGCTGACCTTCCATCGGGCGTTTATTTTATCTGTGTTACCGGAACACACGGGGAAATCAGTGTCAAGAAGTTACTCAAGGAATAGAAAACCCTCTTCTGAATGAGGCATTACGGTTTGTTGGCGGTGTGGTTGTTTTGCTTACCCTGGATAAGCTTCGGGCAGCTTCAGGAAGTATTCACGGTGACTGACAAACCATTACGGATTGAAATTCCCGCCCAGTCGGATAAAGAGACCTACAGGATCATCCCATGCGGTTCCGCAGGGATGATCCTTTTTTATAAAAGCGTAGAGATCACTTCTGATAATGCTACCCGCTGGTATTTTTCATTTTATGACAGAAATATGCAGCGAGTCTGGGTTAAAAGCGCTCCCATTCTCTCATTTCTTGAATACAGAGATATCGTGGTCGGGAAGGATACCCTCTCCCTCTGTTTCGAATCTGACAAAAAACAACGGAACAACGAGATCAATTTTCAGATCCTTCGTATCGCGCTTCTTTCGGGATCATTTATTCTTAATAATGGAAAAATTCCCGATCAGGGAGTGATTCGCTCATTTTCGGTTGTAAATCAAAAGGCCGTTGTCGGGTTGAACAATAATGAAAATAAGCCTTCCCTGCTGATTATGGATCTTCCCACTGGTCAGACTTCCGTCATCCCCCTGATGGTAACCGACCAATCGACACTTCTCCACTGCTCGGCGGATTCTCTCCTCGGGAACCTGACCCTGCTGATTTCCAAAATCATATCAAAACGGGATGCCGATCTGTATCTGTGTAAATACCGGATAGATGGAACAACTGTATTTGAGACAAAAATCACGACTGATAAACCAACCAATGTGTTTACAAATGTGACCTCGAAAGATCTTCCTGGGTCAGAAACCCTGATCGCCGGCACTTACTCGGCGACTCCGTCTGGTAAAAAAGCAAAAGAGGTGGAATCCACCGGATTTGTTACCACCTCTTTGATCTCCGTTGTTCAGAAATCAACTGATTATTACAACTTTCTGGAGATGAAAAACATCAAGCAATTATTGAGTGAACAGGACCTGCTCAGCTTACGGAAAAAAAGTATGAAAAAAAGCCATAACGACCAGGAGTATTCACTTGATTTCTCCCTGTTGCTTCATGATATTATGGTATGGAAAGACCAGTTTATTGTAGCCGCTGAAACCTACTTCCCCCAATACCATACAGAATCGTTTACTGACTATGACTTTTACGGCAGGCCATATACCAATACATATTCTGTTTTTGATGGTTACCGGTTTAATGGGATGATCCTGGCCGGATTTGACAAGGAGGGACATCTGATCTGGGATAACGCCATGCGGATCAATAACCTCGTTTCATTCACGCTGGATCCAAAAGTTGTACTTTTTCCCTCCGGTGAGGAGGTGATTCTTACCTACCTCAGTGAAGGTAAAATTGCCTGCCGGATCATCCGGGAATCGGAAACCATAGAAAAGACCACATTCTCTGAACTTGAACTCATGTCGACTAACGACAAATTGCTTAACGAATCAGGAAGCAGGATGGTTTACTGGTATGATACGTTCTTTCTTTGCTCAGGATACCAGGAAATCAGAGATATCTCAAAAGGAGGAAATGACAAACGGATGGTCTTCTTTTGTAATAAAGTGAGATTCGACCCGTAATTACTCAAGAATCAGTTGAAGATCGTCGCACGAAAGGATCATAATCGTTGTATCAAGGTAATAGGTATTGCAGGATACCTTGAACGTATAGGGGTTATCACCCGTTAGGACCAAACATTCCATATAATCCCGGTCAAGGTCAAAAACATGATTCATCTGGACAATCTGGATGGTTGCAATCGAATCCAGCTTGTTGGTAATGCAGATCCGACCTGTGTTGTCGCAGGGATCAACAGTTGTCTTTTTCTTGCATCCAACGAATAAAAACAGGGAGATAAACAGGATGCCGGGAATGATTACAAGTAATTTTTTCATAGGGTTGAAATTATTCTTCTGCAAATGTAACAGGTTTCAATTGAAAAAAGAAACAGTTAAATACTATTTGTATTGACATTAAAATAGGATAAAGTTGCGTGAGACCGTGATATTCATTGAAATTTATTCTATTTTTGTTCCTATATAACTTGTCAGGTATTTCACTTTGGCTGAAAAGCAACCTTTATGTGAAACCTTTGTTATATATTGGAAGTATAAAATAAATACCTGGTTTGTAACACACGTTTCTAATCACAACAATATGTTCCGTAGATTTTTACACAGTGTTTTGGCTCTTCTCCTTGTGGCAATGATCGCTTCTGGTTCCTTTGCTCAACCTTGTCCTGATAACTCACCCGTAATTACAGGACCCGGAGTAGTCAGTAACAATCAGCTTGGCGTGGTTTATTCCACACCAAATATTCCCGGTCACACCTATGTATGGACTGTCTTTGGCGGAACAATAGGATCCGGTGCAGGAACCAGTCAGATCACGGTCAACTGGGGGAATATCGGCACGGGAACCATCACCTTAACAGAGACCAACCCTGCCGCTTCCTGCAGCACAACAGTCAATAAATCTGTCTCTATACGTCCTCTCCTGATCTCTTACTTTTATTACACCAATACCTCCTGCTATGGAGACCTCGTCTCCTTCTTCGATGCCTCGGTCGCAGATCCGGTCAACCCTGTTGTCTCCTACTACTGGACATTTGGCGATGGTGGAACCTCCACGCTCCAAAACCCCCAGCATCAGTACCTGGAACCATTCGATGTTACTTATACCGTTACCCTGGTTGTCACAAATCAAACCGGAGATCGCGACACCATAATAGATGCTGTGTATGTTAATCCAAATCAATTTATTCCGCATGCAAACTTTACCAGCGCGATCCCCCCTTGTCTTTACACCCCTGTCCAGTTTAACAGCACCATCTCCACCACGCCACCGGGAACAGGCAGTATCGTTCAATGGAGATGGAACTTTGGCGATCCTGCTTCGGGATCTTCAAATACCAGCACGATTCAAAATCCAACGCACGTATTTTCAGCCCCGGGAACC
>JAFGNY010000089.1 GCA_016926765.1 Bacteroidales bacterium
CCCAGCAACAGCAACAGGCGATTGACTACAAAGTCATCCTGTTCAAATTCTACCGATACTGGTATTTCTTCGCTATTACCGTCTTCATTGCGCTCATTATAGCCTTTGTTTTTAACAAGTACTCCAAGCCTATCTATGAAGTTAGAACCACTGTCCTGATCAAAGACAAGTCGGAAAACAAACTGAACCCTCAGAATATCATGGGGCTGGGGATGCTAAACAACATGCAGAACCTGCAAAATGAGATCGGGATCCTGAGTTCATACTCCCTTACTTACAAAACCATCCTGAAATGCGGATTCGAAGTCAGTTATTACTCTGAAGAGAATTTCATCACACAGGAATTGTACAAATCCTCTCCGTTCACCGTTGAATTTGACACCAATTTTCCCCAACCTGTCAACATCCGGTTTAACGTTACGTTTATTTCAGCTTCCGAATTCAGGCTGGAAGTCAAGGATGAAAAGGTCACTTTCTTTGATTTTGCCACCAAAGAGGTTGTCCCTGGCCGTAAAGCGACTATCATGGCCGACAAGACCCTGAAATTCGGGCAGGAGGTCGCCACGCCCCAGTTTAAATTTAAAGTTCTGCTGAATGCAAATTATAACCCGGATGAAGATAAACAACGATCCTTCTACTTCATTTTTAAAAATTATCGTGGGCTTGTTACAGAATTCAAGGGATTCAGTATCGAGCCTATCAACCGGGAAGCCTCCATCGTTGAACTGACCCTCAAGGGTGGAAATGTGGAGAAAATTGCCGATTTCCTGAATACATTGACAAGCGAATACCTTGCCAGGGGACTGGAACAGAAAAATCTGGTGGCTATCCGCACCATCAGCTTTATTGACCATGAACTCAGCGGTATCTCTGATTCCCTGAACCTTTCCGAACGATCCCTCCAGTCGTTTAAAGCTTCCACCGAGATCATGGATCTGGATCAAACAGCCCTACAGGTTTTTGACAAGATGATGGAGTTACAGGATGAGAAAGCCATCATCCATGTAAAATCAAAATACCTGGCCAACCTATTGGAATACATCACGAAAAACGAGGAATTAAACGAGATCATCGTACCGGCATCCATGGGAGTGGACAATCCGATGCTCAACGACCTGACGCTCCAGTTGACAGAACTGTACAACCAGAGAACAGAGCGTGCTTTCTATTCAACGGATAAAAATCCAGCTCTTAAAGCGCTCGATTCCCAGATTATTTCCACAAAAAATGCCCTGGCGGAAAACATCAAGAGTGCAATCAACACGAACGATATTGCCCTGAAAGATATCAATGACCGGATTGAAATACTCAATTCACGGATTAGCGGACTACCTGAAAATCAGCGTATTTTGGTCGGAATTCAACGAAAATACAAACTGGTTGACGCCATCTATACGTTCCTCTTGGAAAAACGTTCGGAAGCCCAGATCACACAAGCATCCAACCTCCCCGATAATGAAGTGATCGATACAGCCCGCTTTGAAGGGTTGAGTCCCGTCTTTCCGAAAAAAAGCCTCAATTATCTGATCGCCCTGATTATCGGCATCATTCTGCCCGTAGTTTATATCCTTGGGAAAGACTATTTCAACGACAAGATTATGGAACGGGAGGATATTGAAAAGATCACGCAGCTCCCCATTGTGGGACACATCATTCACAACGACAAGGAGAGCAAAGTGGTGGTGGCAGAATCGCCCAAATCATCCATCGCCGAGTCGTTCCGGTCGGTTCGTACCAATCTTCAGTACCTTCTTCAAGGAAAAGAGAGACAAGTGATCCTGGTCACTTCCGACATGGTCAGCGCCGGAAAGACCTTTTGTTCAATCAACCTGGCATCCGTATTTGCTCTGTATGGTAAAAAAACCTTGCTGATGGGCTTCGACCTGAGAAAACCCAAAATCTACCAGGACTTTGGCCTGACTAACACTGAAGGGATCAGTTCCTATCTCATTAATAAAAGCTCCCTTGAAAATATCATCCAGCATTCCGGCATTGAGAACTTCGACATTGTGATGGCAGGTCCTGTTCCTCCAAACCCGGCTGAGCTGATTGCCTCCGAAAAATGCACTGAACTCTTTTCCCGTCTGAAGGAAATCTACGACTACATCATCATTGATACACCGCCTGTTGGATTGGTTACTGACGCATTTCTTCTGATGAAGCATGCCGATGCAAATCTTTTCCTGGTTCGTCAAAACTACACCCACAAGAAAATTTTCACTTCCATCATAAAGGATATGGAGCAACGTAACATCCCGAACCTGGCCATCCTGATCAACGATGTCAAACTGAGCCGGAACTCTTACGGCTATGGCTATGGTTATGGATACGGTTATGGCTATGGATATGGATACGGATACGGGTATGGATATGGGTATGGATACGGATATGGATACGGATACTATTCAGACGATAAGGATACTAAGAAAAAATCGGCGTTACAACGCCTCTTCAGCAAATAGAATCCGAATTCGTTTCCCACAATAAACCGGAGAAAAAAGAGTTACTCTGAAGAATCATTTTCTTCGACCATTAACCGATACCCTTCATGAAGATACGACCTTACTTTTTCGTGCTGTTGTCCCTATTCCCATTCGCACTTTCGGGTCTCGCGCAGGAAACCCCCATCGGCCTCTGGAGAGATCAATTGCCTTACTACCAGGTGATCTCAGTTACTGAAGCCGAAAACTACATCTATTCCGCCACCCCTTACGCAATTTTCACTCTCGACAGAGATGATAACAGTGTTCAGCGAATGTCCAAAATTAACGGACTCTCCGATATAGGTATTACCTGTATTGATTACAACAAGATTACCAAAACGGTTGTATTGACCTATTCCAACGCAAACATCGACCTCATCAATAACCTGGAGGTAACCAATATTTCCGATATCAAACGGAAGCAGATCCTTGGCAACAAAACAATTAACAGCATCTATTGCCATAATACCTATGCCTATCTTGCCTGTGGTTTTGGGATTGTGGTGATCGACCTGGAGAAAGAGGAGATCAAAGATACCTACTATATCGGTCCCAGCGGAAGTCCGGTGAATGTGCTCTCCATTACTTCCGACAGTAACGATACCATCTGGGCAGCTACTGAACTGGGGATATACAAAGCAAATATCAACGACCCCAACCTGGTGAATTTTGCCTCATGGGAGCAGGATGAACAAATGGATCCCACCCAACGATATAACACTATTACTGCGATAGACTCCAGGGTAGTCGTGAACAAATCACGCAGCACGCCAAACCGTGACACCCTTTACATTCACAGCCAGGGAACGTGGTCTCCATGGAATACCGGACAGAGCAATACCGTCAATAAACTCCATTCTATGAATGACCGGTTGATCGTCACGTATAACTTCTTTATCAATGTCTATGACAAGGAACTGGTATCTCTTTACAATATCTGGAATTATTACCCAGGGTCGCCTTATCCACTGGATGCCATTGAAAGCCATGACAACTGGCTTTGGATTGGTGACACCTATGCAGGATTAGTCAATTATAATCCCGATGAGAATTATTTCCAGAGTTATAATCTGGGGGGGCCACTTACTGCCAACGCATTCAGCATGACTGCGTTGGGTGATGACCTGTTGATCACAGCAGGAGGCAGGGACGGTTCATATGTTCCAACCTATAACGGAGGCCAGGTTTACCAGTTTGATAATGTCAGCTGGACCAATTACTCAGGATGGATTTTCCCTCAGATGGCCGGGATTAACGACCTGGTAACCGTCGCGATTGATCCGTTGGATCCAAACAGGTTTTATGCCGGTTCCTGGGGAAAAGGATTGTTGGAATTCTACGGGAGTGAATATGTTACCCGTTATGGTTCCTGGAATAGCACGCTGGGATATCATTCAGCCTCCGATACCGGGGATATCCGTGTGGGAGGAACCGCTTTTGATCACAATGGCAACTTGTGGGTGTCCACCTCCCATACCAATAACTGCCTCTCCCTGAAAAGAGGTAATGACTGGACAGGCTTTACGATCTCCGAAGTGCAGGAATCCGATCTGGGACAGATGGTCATTGATCATTCCGATCAAAAATGGATCGTGATGCGCTATGGGAATATGAATCCAAACTCACTGCTTGTCTTTACAGATAACGGAACTCCGGACA
>JAFGNY010000090.1 GCA_016926765.1 Bacteroidales bacterium
CTTATCGAGGTAATAGGCATGCTCCCAAACATCGCAGGTAAGCAGGGGTTTTAATCCGGTGCGAAGCGGATTCCCGGCATTGCTCTCCTGAACGATCTCCAGCGTGCCATCGGATTTTTTGACCAGCCAGGCCCAGCCCGAACCAAACAGCGTAGCAGCGGCGGCAGAGAACTTCTCCTTGAATTCAGAGACAGAACCAAATGACCTGGTCAGAAGATCGGAAACTTCACCCGAGGGTTCACCGCCACCCTTCGGCTTCATGCAGTTCCAATAGAAGGTGTGATTCCATACCTGAGCCCCGTTATTAAATATACCACCCGAAGCGGACCGGATGATCTCTTCAAGCGATTTGTTTTCGAATTCAGTTCCCGGGATTAATTTGTTCAGGTTATTCACATAGGCCTGGTGATGTTTGCCATAGTGAAATTCCAATGTGCGCTTTGAGATGTATGGCTCCAGCGCATCCATTGCGAAAGGTAATTGCGGCAATTCGTGTACCATGATATAGTGTATTTATGAGTTTCTGTTGAACATGCAAATATACACTTATTTTATTATTTAGAATAAATACAAACAAATTAGTTCTCTTTCAGGATCTCCACGCTCTTCAGAAAAACAGGATCAATCGAATTGAGAAGTGGAAAGAATCCTTCGTTATCCAGGATGTTTCTACCGATATAGGCCTTCACCATCACTCTCGCACGGTTGTCGGAAAGCTGTAAATCCTGTCTCTCGCGTTTAACGCCATAACGATCGGCATAGTCGATCATGTTGCGGTACATCTCATCCGTTACCTGGAACTGACGGTTGAAATCGGCAAAGGATGTAAAGTGGCTTAACTCTTTCCGGTGCTGGTCTGTGAAATCGAATGCATAGCGGTAGAGAATCCCTTTATTGATGAGTTGGGTATAATAGGTGAGGCTTTCATTTCGCTCCATGGGGACGAAAATATCGGGAATAATCCCGCCACCGCCATAGACTACCTTCCCTCCGGGTGTGGTGAATTTCAGCGAATCGGCTATTTTGATGCTATCCGCGTTTTCAAGTTCACCGTTTTCGATACGGTGAAAATAGTCGGCGTAATAATCTCCGTTACTTCCCGACTCATAGGGTTTCTGGATACATCTTCCGGTGGGGGTATAGTATTTCGCTACCGTAAGCCGTACCGCCGATCCATCCCGCAGGTTCAGCTGCTCCTGTACCAGCCCTTTCCCAAACGAACGACGGCCAATGATCAAGCCCCGGTCATTATCCTGGACAGCTCCGGCCACAATTTCAGCGGCGGAGGCCGACCATTCATCGATCAGGACAACCAGCCCGCCAAGTTTAAAAAGACCATGTCCGTTGGCATAGTACATCTCTTTGGGGTGATTTGTTCCCTGGGTGTAAACGATGAGGTCTCCTTTCTTCAGCAACTCGTTCGACACGTCCACTGCTGCCTGAAGGTACCCTCCGGTGTTGCCCTGAAGGTCAATGATCAGTTTGTTCATGCCGTTTTCAATCAATTCCGCTAATGCCATGTGAAATTCATCAGATGTGGTGGCAGAGAAGTTGTTCAGCCGGATATACCCAACGCCTGGCGACACCATGTAAGCAATATCGAGGCTGTATGTTGGGATGACGTCACGGATGATAGTAAATTCAATCAATGAGGGGGTTCCTCTTCTGAATACCGAGATATCGACCGTGGTTCCTTTAGGCCCCTTCAGCAGGCGCATCACCTCGGTAGTCGAAAGTTTCTTCCCAGCCACATTTTCACCGTTGACCTTTACAATCCGGTCCCCCGCTTTCACGCCGACCTGTTCAGAGGGGCCTCCCGGGATGGGATTGATGACGGTAATGGTGTCCCCTTCCATCCGGAAGGAGACACCGATCCCTTCGAAACTTCCCAGGAGAGGATCAGTGACTGCATGAAATTCACTGGCAGGAATGTACATAGAGTGGGGATCCAGTTTCTCCAGCAGCCCGGTAACGGACTTTTCTTCCAATGTACTGCTGCTGATGGTATCGACATAGTTGTTTTCAATGTATTGAATTACACTTTCTATCTTATCCGGTTTCCCTGACAGGGAAGGCCCGATGCCTCCTGTGAAGTAGCTGATCGCGAGTCCAAGAAGAATTCCTCCTGACAATACAAGCGCCAGGATCAAAGGTAAATATGTAATTGAGCGTTTTGTTCCCATTGATAATGATTTCAGATTGATTCGATTTATAAGTTCTTTCACCTTGTTTTAACAAATGTATAGTCAATAATGACGGCTACTGTTGCACCGGCAAGGTAACAGAGCAGATCTGTCCAGACGAAGGTATTCCCCAGCACCAGGGCTCCGACAGTTGTATGCCTGATTTCATCAATCCAGGGGGCATGATAGAGCTGGGAAAACTCATCGACGGCAGAAAGGATTAAGGTCAGGAAAAATCTGAAACTGAAGGTACGCTTCAGGGAGAAAAGGGCAATCACAAAATAGAGGGCAACTGCCCATAAGGTATCTCCTGCATAACGGGCAATTAGGTCTGGCAGGAACGATCCATACGAACGGGATAAGATGCCCAGAACGGCTGCCACGATGATCAGGATCAGGTAATTGAACACCTGACTGAGGTTTTTGGCTTTCATGTGAGAAATAATTGGCACATTTGCAGGACAAATGTACTGAAAATATGCCTGTCTCTCTGTTTTTTCAACGCTTCGTTTTTCTCGTGCCACTGATGTTTCTATCCGGAATTTCGAGAGCACAATCCGGCGGAAACCCATTCGGGAATTCCCATTTCGATACCATTGAAGGGTTTTCCGTTCATTACCGTGTTTGGAACGGGAATCTTGAACATCCGGCAGGAAAGGTGTTTTTTATACACGGATATGCCGGTTCTACATTCTGCTTCAGAAATCTGTATGATACCCTTGAATCTTTGGGTTTCAAGGTAGTAGCTGTTGATATCCCTGGTGCAGGATACAGTTCGAGAAGCCTTGATTTCAACCACTCCAACAGTCATCGGGCCCGGTTTCTCTGGAAGTTGCTGGACCGTATAGATGAAGGGAGAAATGAAGGAAACTGGATCATTGTCGGCCACTCGATGGGAGGAGGTGCAGCTGAAGCGATGGCGATTCTCCAGCCCCGGCAGACAGAGTGCCTGATCCTGATTGCCGGGACATTATTCCGGAAAACGAATAACCTGGGAAATACGTTTTTCTTCATGGTAAGGCAAAAACAGGTAAAAAAGATTCTCGTCTCCTATGCAGATAAAAATATCATTACGTATAAACGATTTTACAAGTTGTTGAAGAGTGGGTATGGACGGGTTCCCGATTCAACGGAGGTAATGGGCTATTTCAAACCTCTGGAACAGGAGGGTTCTGCAGAGGCACTGATCAACATTTACGTCAATAACCGGGAGAAGGAAAGCCTGGATGCCAGGACCCTCAATGACGTTCCGGTAAAAGCTATTTGGGGAACCAAAGACCATTGGATTTC
>JAFGNY010000091.1 GCA_016926765.1 Bacteroidales bacterium
ACACTGGAACAATCCAGGGCCCAGCTTAAAAATGCAACCGGCAGGGAGTTTTCGTTACCCGAAAATATCGTACACACCAGCGATATCATCTTCAAGTTCAGGGAAGAGATAGCAACCAAAGGGAAGTACAAGCTGATCAACCATCAAACCGGCGAACCACTCAGGGTGGTTGAACATATCGGATGCCATTATGCGAAGATCTTTCCCTCCAAAGGCGTAGGCGGAGCTGAATTTCCACGTGTTCTCTCCGGGATGGTTGAATCGTGGGGAGGGAATGTGGTGGATTATCCCGAACGGAGGCATTGCTGCGGATTTGGCTTCAGAAATTATATCATCAAGGAAAACCGCGGCTACTCGTTGTCCAACTCAAAGAAGAAATTTGATTCCATGGAACCCTATCATCCCGATTTCATTGTAGCCAATTGTCCCGGATGCACCTACTTTCTGGATCGCTGGCAATATGTGATCGCTGAGATGGAAGGCAAAACCTATGGCGAGAACGGATATGGCATCCCTGTATTGACCTATGAGGAGATGGCGGGCCTGATATTGGGGATGGATCCCTGGGACCTGGGCATGCAGCTTCATCAGGTTGCCGTGGATCCCCTATTGAAAAAGATGGGCATCAACTATGATCCATCGGCAAAACACCTTGGATACCAGGGAGAGTCTATCGGAGCCCCTGATCTGCCCGAAAACCTCAAAGTCAATTAAGATCCCAGGAAATTTCGTCACGTCCCATCTGCTTCAGCAATCTGTTGACCTGGGAAAAATGACGGCATCCGAAAAATCCCCGGGATGCCGATAAGGGGGATGGATGAGGCGCGGTAAGGATGAAGTGTTTTGATTTGTCTATCAACTCCTTCTTGGCAATTGCATAATTTCCCCAGAGCAGAAAAATTACCCCCTCGCGTTGATCTGACAAAGCGTTAATGGCGGCATCGGTAAACCGTTCCCACCCTTTTCCCTGATGCGATCCGGCCTGGTTTTCGCGTACCGTCAGCGTGGCGTTCAATAACAAAACACCCTGTTCAGCCCAACGGGTCAGGTTCCCATGTAAGGGAGGCCGGATGGCCAGATCAGCGACCAGTTCCTTGAAAATATTGACCAGTGAAGGCGGCGGCGCCACCCCTTCCGGAACAGAAAAACAGAGACCGTGAGCTTGTCGGGCTCCATGGTAAGGATCCTGTCCAAGAACCACCACCTTCACCTGATCGAATGGCGTATGATTGAATGCATTGAAAATCAGTGAGCCTGGTGGAAATACCCTGAATCGTTTCCGCTCTTCAACAAGAAACTCTTTCAGCGCTCCGAAATAGGGTTGCTCAAATTCGGGTTTGAGAATCATTTTCCAACTCTCCTCGATGTGAGGATCTATTTTCTCCATCTCTGAATTATGAACGAATGAAAGTTAATAACTTTACGCAATAACGCCTGAAAATTGCAGTTAGTAACTTAGATTTGCTTAATTTTGCATCCGGTTAAAAAGTTTCACTCTATCCATCAAAAATATGAAAAAAATCGTCATCATAGCTTTGACCCTCATCGTCGTAGGTATCATAGTCTCCTCCTGCACCTCTGGCCAGCGCTGCGCTGCATATGGTGAACGAAGCCGGTATCAGATAGAACGACATTGACGAATTTTCGGTTTTTTTTATAAAGTAGGGGCTATGCATGCATAGCCCCTACTTTATTTTTACCTTTGCATCTCTACACCATCGCATTCCGCAAATGAAGCGCCTGCAGGTATATTCGATCTTGGTCCTCCTCGTTTTATGTATCCCAACCGGGATCCGGTCCCAAACACTCTACCAGCCTGAACCCGACACACTTCCTGATCATGTTCTGACAGAAAAACAATGGGCCCTCGGTTTGCTGATCCACACCAACGGATGGGGACTGAAATTCAGGTATGGAACAAGCAGGACAGCTCTCAGGCTCTGGATGTGGGAAGTGGAATACTCGACCTACAAATCGCCTAAGGAGATCCGGGTGATCAACCCCTTTTATCCTGATTCAAAAAGCTATATCTACGGGAAGGTGAATTCCGTCTCCTTTTTGCGTGGCGGAACCGGACAGCAATATATCCTGAACCGGAAACCTTACTGGGGAGGCGTTCAGCTGAGTGTCCTCTGGATGGGAGGTGTTTCAGTGGGCATCGCCAAACCGATGTACCTCTATATCATCTACCCGATCAGCCAGTATGAGTATGAGATCAAAGAGGAACGGTACGATCCCGATACCCATTTTGCCGATGATATTTACGGTCGGGCCTCTTTTCTCGCCGGCGTCCTGGAACTGAATTTTCATCCAGGCATCTATGCCAGAGGAGGATTGGAGTTCGAGTTCGGGAATAAAAACAAGCGGCCAAAAGCGCTTGAAGTTGGCGCCTGCCTCGATTACTCCCCTATCGGCATCTCCATCATGGCCTACAACCCAAAACAGAACCTCTTTTTAACGTTGTACCTGAGTTTTACGTTTGGAAAGAGGTATAATTAGAAGTACGAATTATCACTTGTCCGCTCGTCCGCTTGTCCGCCTCACTACATCATGAACTCAATCTCCTTATGCGCATAAACCTTTAAGCCTGTTCCCGGATGCTCCACGAGGAGCCTTCCAAATTCATCCACTCCACGGATGATGCCTGGGACCTCCCTGCTTTCAACAACAAATATTCTCTCTTCCCGATATCCAAGCAAGGCGTTGCAGTAATCGGATTCCAGCCGGTCATTCTTCTGCTCCTTCAATTGGGAATATCTCTTTTCAAGAGCATCGCAGAGAAGAGCCATGGCATCTTTGAGGTTGAACTCCCGGCGAAGGATCCGCGACAATGAGGTGGCGTCAGAAAGCTCCTCATCAAATTTCGTTTGGTTGATATTGAGCCCGATCCCTACAATCGTATTCTTCAGCAGAGATCCTTCCACAGCATGCTGAATGAGGATCCCCCCGATTTTTTTTGATCCGGCCAGGATGTCGTTGGGCCATTTGATCGCTACCGGATCAAGGTATAGGGATAAAAAGTCATGTACGCCCAGGGAAATGGCTTTGTTCAGCGCAAACTGTTTCCCGGGGTCCAGAAATCCCGGATGGAGAATGACGGAAAAGGTGAGGTTTTTGCCTGATTCGCTCCACCAGCGGTTATCTCCCTGGCCTTTCCCCTCTGTTTGAAACGTTGCCCGAATCACAGTCCCTTCTTCCACATCCCTTTCACGGAGCATCCGTTCGGCATAGTGATTTGTGGAATCCACTTCATCAAGGTGAATGAGCCTGTGACCAATCTTTCCCATGAAGTTTTTTTCGCAGTTGTTACAACCTTTTACCCATTTTTCTGATTAACGGGTAAACAGATGCAAAAGTATTCAAAACATGGAACCATCAAACAGTGGGCGGAGGAGGACCGTCCCCGCGAGAAGCTGATGCTGAAAGGAAGACACGCTCTGAGCGATGCCGAGCTGATCGCTATCCTGATCGGGTCAGGCACCCAGGCGTTGTCGGCCGTGGAGATTGCCAAAGGAATCCTGGAGGGAGTGGATGATAATCTGACAGAACTGGGAAGACTTTCTGTCAATGATCTGCGAAGGAATCATGGAATCGGCCCGGCCCGGGCCATTGCGATTGCCGCCGCGCTGGAATTAGGCCGGCGCAGGAATGAATCTCTTCCGCCCGGGAAGAGGCTCGTGACTAAAAGCCAGGATGCCTTTGGCATCCTGAAACCGGTGATGCAGGACAAGCCTTATGAGGAATTCTGGATCCTTCTGCTGAACCGGGCGAACCGTTTTATCCGGAAAGAGTGTATCAGCGAAGGAGGAATCTCGGGAACGGTGGTCGACCCGAAAAAGATTTTCAAGATCGCCCTGGACCATCATGCCACCGGGATCATCCTCGGACACAATCATCCTTCGGGAAATACCAAGCCCAGTGAATCCGATATCCGAATCACCAACAAAATCGTTGAAGCGGGAAAACTGCTGGAGGTTTCGGTGCTCGATCACCTTATCGTGACCGATACCGGCTTTTTCAGCTTCTCGGATCAGGGGATGATGTGAACAAGCGGACGAGCGAACCAGCGGACAAGCGGACCAGGGCCGGGGAGGGGTCATTACTCCACCACCACCTTTTCCGTCGCCACCGTCTCACCCCGGAATGCCAGCCGGAACATCACCATCCCGGCCGGCCAGTGGCTGATATCCAGCTCCACAGGGGTTGATATAATCGGATGGGGGCAAAGGCTGTCATAGGTAAAAGGCTGCGTATAGATGCTGTCGTACTCAAGATCGGAATTAACCTTAACT
>JAFGNY010000011.1 GCA_016926765.1 Bacteroidales bacterium
GGAGCACTACGCCAATCCCGACGGATCCCGTAACAATCAGGAGGGATACCCGTTTCTTTACGTCTCCCCCTACCTCTGGTGGAACTACTACAACAACAACACCGATCTGCGACGAGATAAATATCTGGGAGCCCTGACGGTGACCTACGACATCACCTCCTGGCTGAACCTGATGGGTAGGGTGGGCCGGGATTTTTCCCTGGAACAGTTTGAAACACGTCATATGCCTACTGATGTAATAGGATTGCAGGACGGCTATTACGGGAAAAGCCTCAGCAGAACCTTTTCAGATATTTACGAGATCTTTCTTACTGCGGAAAAGGCGAACCTGTTCAAGTCAAAATTCAGTGCAAAAATGATGCTTGGAGCCAGCCGGTGGAATTTCGACAAGTACGGTCTCAATGGTCATTCCGGAACATGGTACTATCCCAATATGTATACTTTTTTTAATTATACGGAAACGATTTATGCCACTGATGCGAACGGACAAATCATTGTTGAAAAAACCGGTAATTCGGCCGGAAGCATGGTTCCGGGAGAAGAGATCAGCCGGGAGCGGAACAATTCAGTGTTTGCTTTCGTCAACATGTCATGGGACAACTACCTGTTTCTGGAGCTGACCGGCCGCAACGACTGGTCATCTACCCTGCCTTCCTCAGACAACTCCTATTTTTATCCCTCTGCCTCCCTGAGTTTTATCGCCTCCGAAGCGTTCCATTTTGATGAGAAGATCCCCTGGTTGAATTTTCTCAAGATCCGCGGAGGCATCGCCCAGACGGCTACCGATACGGACCCTTATAAAATCGCCTTTTATTATTCCACGGGAACTTTTGGCGGCGAGCAGACCTCCTCCTTTCCGAACTCCATTCCCCCATTCAACCTGGCCCCGCAGCGGGTCAATGCCTATGAAGCCGGGATCAACCTGGGTGTGCTCAAAAACAGGATTGACCTCGATTTCACCTACTACAACACCTATTCCTACTCACAGATCCTCGAGAACCTCCCCATACCGGTCTCGTCGGGTGCCTCAGGGATCTCCATCAACGAAGGAGTGCTTACCAACAAAGGGTTTGAGATCGTGCTGAACGGCGTTCCCATCCAGACCAAAAATTTCCTGTTCAAGACTGGGATCAACATCTCACGTAACCGGAATCGGGTGCTAAGCCTGGGGCCGAACGCCGAGGTCTATCCCCTGGCCGACATCTGGGGACTGAATGGACCTGCCATGGCATTGCGGGTGGGGGATGATTATGGCACCATCTACGGATACGACTACGTGTATCACGAAAACGGGCAGCCCATCGTGAACGATGAAGGCACCAAGTATCTCATCACCGATACCCGGGTACCCATCGGAAATGCCTCACCCGATTTTATCGGTGGATGGTATACAGAATTTTACTACAAAGGATTCAGGTTAGGCACACTGATCGATACGAAATGGGGTGGAGATATTTATTGCGGGTCGTATGTAATCAATCTTCAGACAGGTCAGAGCCCGGAAACCCTGCTTGAGAGGGAGGGTGGAGGGGTGCCATACACCGATCCTGCCGGAAACACCAGCAACATAGGTGTGATACTTGACGGAGTCTATGCCGATGGTACCCCGAATGACAAGGTGGTACACTATTACTACAAGTACCTGCCGAATGCAGGTGGTTGGGGAAAGATCATCTCTACCCCCGGAATACTGGAAAACACCTGGGTCAAAATGCGCGAGATCTCCTTATCGTATACCTTTCCTGTTAAAATGATGGAGAAAATTAAGTTTGTCCAGAGCCTTACCCTTTCGGTGGTGGGCAGAGACCTGTTCTATATCTATACGACACTTCCCGATAAAATTAACCCGGAAGGGATTATGGGTTCCGGGAACGCCCAGGGATTCGAATGGGCCTCATTGCCCAGCTCCCGGTCATTTACCTTCGGTCTTTCAGTCACCTTTTAACAGTCACTAAACCAACATATAAATGCATCCGACGATGAAACTCCTTCTGAAACTAACCGGTGTCGCTTTGATCCTCTCTTTTGTTCTGACCGGCTGTAAGAAAGACTTTGAGGAGATCAACACCGATCCTCACGGATTCACCACCGCCAGCGACGGATCCCTTTTCAACAGCATCATTGAATCCCTGGTCCTAACCGGCGATGAGCAGTTCTATATCAACAACGAGATCCTGTACAAGCAAACCCAGCAGGCGGCGTTGACCAAGGAGGCCTGGGGCAACTTTACCCTGGGAACCGAGAGCATGTGGGGCAATTATTACCGGTCTCTACCCAACTTCAGGGAGCTGGAGGACAGGTTCACCGCCATGCCGGTCACGGGTGAATCGATGAACATGAAAGCCATGTTGAAGATCGTACTGGCCTACAAAACCTTCAAGATCACCGATGTATTCGGGGATATTCCCTTCTCGAAAGCGGGCTATGGTTTCCAGACCCTGGATTACATTCAGCCGCTATTCGACTCACAGCAATCGATCTACACCTTCCTGCTGGAGGAGCTCGCCTGGTGCGACGAGAACATCGATGTGACCGCTGTCGTTGAGGAACCATTCCCCACCTTTGCGGCCTTTGACCGGCTGTTTCAGGGCGACATGCTCATGTGGCAGAAACTGGGCAATTCCCTGAGACTACGGTATGCTTTGAGGATGAGTGATAAGGAGCCCGAAATGGCCGGTGGGATCATCCGGGATATCGTTGACAACCAGCGACCCCTGATCCTTGGATACAGTTTTATTACCTATGTCGGTGAGAGCGCCTGCCTGTGGCCGGCAGCAATGGGCTTCAAGAACACCAGCCTCAACTGGTCGTTCCGTGAGCATCAGAACCTACGGATGGGTTCCACCGTGTGGCATCAGCTATCGCGACACGACAGTACAGATGGCAGCGGGATTTTCGATCCGCGGGCTTACATTTTTTTCGAAGGGAACAATGCCAACAAATGGGTAGCGTATCCCCAGATCCCCGGGATTACCACGCCTCCGTCCGGTGGTATTCCTTATGGATCACATCGCGACGGGGTCGCGACCTTCCAGATAAAAGGCGAATCCTGCATCTATTCACCCTTCAATTACTTTCTGATCCGGGATGAGGATTTCATGCCAATCCCAATGGTGACTGGCGCCGAAACCCATTTCATCCTGGCCGAAGCCTATTTTCGTGGAATCGGTTTGCCCAAAGATCCTACCCTGGCCGATATTGAATATATGAATGGTATTAATGCATCGGTACAGTGGTGGATGGATGTGGCCAGTAAATCCAAACTCCCATTATCGGGGCTGACTTTCCCTGAAAAAGTATCCATCCCTCCCGATCTTAATGCAGCATCGGTTCTGACCGTTTTCGGTTCATGGAATGTCACAACCGATGAAGAAAAACTTGCCTTTATCTATACGCAACGATGGCTGGATGCCTTCAGGCAACCCTGGGAAGCCTACGCACTGACACGACGGACCCGGATGACACCACGGGAAGGAGAACCCATAAACCATTTCAGACTACCTTATCCTCCGTCGGAAGTCGAATACAACTCGGCCAACTGGGCAGCCGCGATCAAAAACCAGGGAGGGGGTGATACCCCTGAATATAAAATCTGGTGGATAAAATAGTACACATTAAAATCCTATCATCATGAAAAACATGTTAAACACAATTCGCATCATGGTTATGCTGCTGGTTGCCCTGCATCCGGCATTGCTGATCTCTCAGTCAAATCAGTACCTGCATTTCGACAGAGTGGATGACTACTGTATTTTAAATCAGGGAGGTCAATATATTTCAGGCAGTAATACCCTGTCCATGACAGGGTGGTTTTATTGCGATGAACTGGCTTACGGTCAAGGATATATGGGATTCAGGCAGGGCTCCGGCAATGGGGAGTTCTACCTGATCCAGCTCAACGACGGAAAGATGGAGTGCCGGCTGAAGACTACCACCGGACTGCACGAATACGTCACCCCGGTCAATACCCTGGTGCCACAATACTGGCAGCACATTGCCTGGATATTCAATGTAAATACCATCTCATTTTATGTGAATGGAACACTCATTGGAAGTTCTTCAGCATCCGGTATGTTTTCAAATCCCGATGTCTCCTTCGCCATCGGGAAAAGTATCCTGGGTGGCTTTAACTTTGTTTATGGTGGCCGTGTTGATGAGGTCTCCGTGTGGAATAAAGCATTGACCCTGGCTGAAATTCAGGACATCATGAATAATGAGCTGACCGGAAATGAATCGAATCTGCAGTTGTACTATAAGTTCAACCAGGGAGACCCGGGCGGAAATAATACCTCAATCACTCAACTGATCTGTGAGATCGGAACAGGTGAGAGGAATGCCGATCTAATGAATTTCGCCATGACCGGCGATTCATCCAATTTCAACGGCACCCTTAACCCCGGCTACCAGGCTATCTCCTTCCCTCAGATCCCTAACCATCTTACGATCGACGACCCGTTTGAACTTCAGGCCACAGCTACATCCGGACTGCCGGTATCTTTCGAAATCCTGACGGGGCCGGCTACCCTGAGCGGGAACGTGATCACCCTGACCGGTCAGCCGGGGCAGATCCAGGTAGAAGCAACACAACCGGGCAATGGCCAGTACGATCCGGCCGATCCGGTCATCAACACCTTTATGGTTATTGATCCCTATGCCCATGTTCCGGACATTGATCCCCGGAATCCGTTATCAGGAGATGTTTATGTGCCTGTACTGGGGCCGATCCAACTTGCTGCAATAGTTTCCATCACATATCCCGAGCTTTTCACCTTCCAGGATGTTATATTTGAGATCGGCGGTGATCAGATCACACCTGTTCAATATCCTGATGGCCATTTTATCGGTTGGTGGGAGCCTCCATCATACGGTAATTTCAGCATTTCTATCCATGCCTCCAATAATTACGGGGCGATAGCCACGGAAACAGTAACTATCAATGTGGTTTCTGCAACGTCAAATATAGAGGTTCAGGCCTTTGAAGGAGTCTGGTGCAATCCAGGTTTCACTTCGGTGACCGTAGATGGTGAACTGCCATCATATATGGGCGCTTTTAACCAGATTATCGGTACGCTCGAAGTGAAGTGCCCTGCCGCCGGAGGCGGATGTGGCGAATGGGACCGGCTTGCCAGCGTGGAAGCCCGGGGGCACAACGGACAGTGGATCGAGATCATCCGCTACATCACCCCTTACGGAGTAGAGTGCTCACACAGCATCGACCTCACCGATTATATGTCATTGCTCCAGGGAAAGGTCAGCTTCCGGGTCAATTGTGCCACACTCGATAA
>JAFGNY010000092.1 GCA_016926765.1 Bacteroidales bacterium
CTTTCAGCTTTTCAGATCATTTTCACTACCTCAGTTCCGGTCTACAATGCGCTGCTTGGTACACGCATTGCACCCCCACTCGATGCGGTTGGCTTCTATAACAAATGGCAAACACCCTATGCCTTGCTCATTGCCGCTTTTATCGGGTTTTCTCAGTTTCTTCACTACCAGCAAAACTCCTGGCGCAGTTTTTTACGTAAATCCTCTCTTTCCGGATTTGTAGCCTTGTTGCTGACTGTGCCGTTTGTTACAAGTGGGATAGTCAGAAACGAAACCTTCATTCTTTTTCTTTTCTTTATCTGGTTCTCATTGGTATCCAGTCTGTTGAACCTTCTCTTTCGCATGTCAACACCACGGAATATGCCGGCTGTCCTGACCCATACCGGCCTGGCGGTTTTTCTTCTGGGAGTGTTGATCACCTTTTCCAATTCACGGGTCATCTCTTCCAATACATCCGGAATTGACCTGGGCGACAGGCAGTCAAACCGGGAAAACCTACTATTAGTGAAAGGAGATACCTTGTATATGGGAGGTTTTTATGTTTCCTATATCTCCTCAGAGGTAAAAGTAAACACAACGACCTACCGTGTGGATTTCCTGAAACGCATTAAAGGAAACTATACAAACGCTTTCTCATTGTTTCCTTCTGTAAACCGGCATCCCAGGATGGGAAATGTATACAATCCGGATACCCGTCATTTTCTGTTGAAAGATTATTACACCTATATTGCCACAACCGGTAAAGAGGATGAGTACATTGTCATCAAAACAATCATCAATCCCTACATCAACGTTTTATGGCTGGGATCATTGATCATGATTGCCGGATTTCTCTGGTCACTGATCCGCAGAATAAGGAGAGCAGGACAATCAGATCCTAATAATACTTATACTCCTTGACCCGCCCGTCGCGATGATAATAGGTCCATTTTCCCGACGGACGCCCGTTGGTGAAATAGCCATAGATGTACTTTCCTTTGGAACCCTCTTTGTAGTATTTGATGAAAGCACCGGTATAGGGTCTGCCCTGGTACATTTTGACCGGACCTTTGGTGAGCCAGTCATAATTGACAGGTTGGGGCTTCGGTTTTTCTTCTTTGACCACCGGAGCGGGCTCACTCTGTTTTTCGCCTCCGCTCAGGTTACCGGAAATTTCACCTTTACTGCCAGATTGTAGTTCCTGGTCCACCTCACCCTGGAGGCCTTCCGACATCTCATCATCAGTAACCGCTTCACCTCCACTGAGCCTGGTCCCGAGTTTGTATAATTCGATGTTCTCCTGCACTCCATTATCAGTCCAGTAGGTCCATGTTCCCTCCTTCAACCCGTCTTTGTAGATGCCTTCCATCTGTTTCTGGCCATTCGGATAGTAATAGATCCACAATCCCTCTTTTAGTCCGTTCCTGACATTTCCCTCCATCTCAACCCTTCCGTTAGCATACGATTGAATCTCTCCGGTGAAAGGTTCATCATCGTTCACCATATATAGTAAGCCGTTTCTCTCCTGAAGCTGATCAAAATTGATCTTTTTGGTTGCACAGGCACCGGCGATCAGCAGAATGCCTGCAAATAATAGAATTTTTTTCATATCTGTCGGTTTGGTTTATTTGGTCATTCAAAAATACATCTTTTCCGAAATTCGTACAAAACCTATTTTACTTTATCTTTTAGCATAGGGACAAAACGGAATGTGCCGTGTGTCTCAGTTTCATGTTCTTTTAATGCAATTTTTCGGATAAGGGTCATGGTTTGAAGATCGGAAGCCCCCACCGGTATGACCATGTGGCCTCCCACTTTGAGTTGATCCAGTAATCCGTCAGGCACCTCAGGGGCGGCAGCAGTGATGAGAATCCTGTCGAATGGAGCAAAGGCAGGAAGACCTTTGTATCCGTCTCCGTAAAAGGTTTTAATCGAATGAAACCCAAGTGCAGGCAGAAGCTTGCTTGTTTTATCAAATAAAGATTTGTGACGTTCAATGGTGAAGACCTTGGCCCCCATTTTGGCAAGTATACAGGCCTGGTATCCCGATCCGGTACCGATTTCGAGTACTTTTTCCCCCTTGTGGATATCCAGTAAACTGGTTTGGAAAGCCACCGTGTAGGGCTGTGAGATGGTTTGTCCTGCGCCAATAGGAAATGGTTTGTCTTCGTAGGCAAATTCCAGAAATGAGGAGTCAAAAAAGAAATGACGTGGAACGCTTTCCATTGCCTGCAATACCGTTGTGTTACTGATCCCTTTCAGCCGGAGTTGTTCAATGAGTTGTTTCCGTAATCCCTGATGCCGAAATGAATCCATCATGATTCCATAACTAATGATCCAGACAAAGGTTGGTTGGGTTTTTTGGCGAAAATACGAAATTCAATGCGCACAAAACCGTACTTTTGCAAAAAAACGCCAAAGTTTATCTGATATGCTGAAAATTGGAGTGCTGGGAGCCGGGCATCTGGGAAAAATCCATATTCGTTGCCTCAAGGAGATTCCGGAATATGAACTGGTTGGTTTTTTCGATCCCAACGAAGAGATTGCCGCTATGGTTGCGCAGGAGTTTCAGGTACAACACTTCTCAAGCTTTACCGATCTCATTGATGCCGTAGATGTAGTGGATATCGTTACCCCCACCGTATCCCATTTTGAGTGTGCATCCCATTCATTGAAAAGGTACAAGCATGTGTTCATTGAAAAACCCATTGTCACAACCCTGGAAGAGGCGCGTCAACTCATCGACATTGCAGGAGAGGCGAATGTAAAGGTACAGGTTGGGCATGTCGAACGCTTCAATCCGGCTTTCATCGCTGCAGAACCCTATCTGACCAGGCCCATGTTCATTGAGAGCCACCGGCTGGCCCAATTTAACCCACGAGGTACCGATGTGCCGGTGATCCTGGATTTGATGATCCATGATATCGATATCGTTTTGAGCGTGGTAAAAGCCAATATCCGGAAAATCTCTGCCAGTGGAGTATCGGTTGTCAGTGATACCCCCGATATTGCCAATGCCAGGATCGAATTTGATAATGGATGTGTCGCCAATCTGACCGCCAGCCGGATCTCATTGAAAAACATGAGAAAAACCCGCTTTTTTCAAAAAGATACCTACATTGCCATCGATTTCTATAGCAAGGAGGTTGAGGTAGTCAGGATTGAACATGCCGAGGCTGCCGGAAAGGGACCTGCACTTCTAACGATTGATCTCGGGAAAGAGAAAGGGGTAAAAAACATCTTTCTGGGAAAACCGGAAGTGAAACCATTGAACGCCATAAAGGCTGAACTCGAAAGCTTTCAGTCGGCCATTGTAAACAATACAACCCCTCCGGTCACCATCAACGATGGCTACAGTGCCCTTGAAGTGGCACACCGGATCATGGAAAAAATCAACCAATCCACTCTGTCTGTCTGATACCGAATGGGTAATAATATGATCATCCCTTTTCATAACCCCAGAAACAATAACGCCGGGAACCCTCCGTTAAGATTGAACAGGATAAATCAACCGCTCTCCATGAACCAACAATACCCCCCCGCTCATTTCATTGTGGTATGGATGGTACTCCTTCTTGCCATATTCAGCGGGTGTGAGAAATTCAAGGGAGACCAAACAATTCCTGCCTACATCACCATTGATTCCATCTATCTCTCTACCTCTCCTTCCATCCAGGGTTCGGCTTCAGCTGCTATTACAGATGCATGGGTTTTTATCAATGATGTTCAGATCGGGACCTTTCAGCTCCCGGCACGGTTTCCTGTTTTGCATCAGGGAACCCAGACAGTCAAAGTGCTTCCTGGTATCAAGCAGAACGGGGTAGCGGCCACCCGGGCCAGTTATCCCTTTTTTGCACCTGTTGAGATCACAGTGGAGCTGAATGAACTGGATACGGCGGCTCTTGGAGTTTTGAAAACAACCTATATCTCCACCACCGTGTTTGATATGATTGAGGGGTTCGAAGGAGTTACCCTTCTCCTCGATACGACAAACC
>JAFGNY010000012.1 GCA_016926765.1 Bacteroidales bacterium
CAGGTTGTTCCTGTGGGGATAGGACTATTGATTGATCGTATATTCCAGGATGTCAACGATCGTGTTTGTGAAATTACCGGTTATAGTAAGCAGGAACTAATTCACCAGAGTGCCCGCATGCTGTATGCTGATGAAAAAGAATTTATCAAGGTTGGGATCATCAAGAATCAAAACCTGATTGATACAGGAGTCAGTGAGATCGAGACAAAGTGGGTTTGTAAAAATGGATCAGTAAAACATATTCTGCTCAGAAATTCGGCAATCAACAATGAGGATCACTCGGAAGGAGTCATCTTTACAGCCCTCGACATCACACAGCGTATCCAGGCTGAAGCAGCGCTGCTGGAAAGCGAAACCCGTTACCGGACCTTTGTCGAGAACTCTCCGGTAGCCATCATGATTCACCGGAAAGGAGCGATCGAGTACGTCAATCAGGCCGCCATGAATTTGCTTGAAGCTGACTCTCAGGATCAACTCATTGGGTTTAATGCTATTGAACTGATGCATCCGGATGACCGTCCGATGGCTATGGCACGAATCTCCCAGATGTACCAATCGGGAGAACCTGCCCCGGTGACTGAAGAACGGTTTATCTCGTTTACAGGAAAGGAACTCAAATTACAGGTGGCGGCCAACATCACGCAATTTAAGGGAGAAAAGGCATCCTTGGTATTTGGCCTCAATGTTACGGAGTTAAAACAAGCTGAAAATGAAATCATCCGGTTTAGCAAGGAGTTGGAAGAGATCAATAATTCCAAGGATAAATTCTTTTCCATCATTGCCCATGACCTCAAAGGACCATTTAACTCTATTCTTGGATTTGCCGACATTCTGCATACGGAGTATGATGAGTATAGTGATGAAGAACGCAAACACTTTATACGAAATATCGTATCCTCCGCACAAAATACCTATAAATTATTGGAAAACCTGCTGGAATGGTCAAGAGCACAAACAAACCGTATCGACTTCAAACCCGAAGTACTTGTGCTTAGTTCAGTGATTAATGAATGTATCCTGATGGTTCGTGGTCAGGCAGAAGCCAAGGATATCCATCTTTTTTCTGCTGTTGAGTTTAATACACACGTCATGGCGGATGAGAATATGGTCAAAACCATCATCCGGAACCTTCTTTCCAATGCAATAAAATTCTCCAGGAGAAGAGGGCACATCCGGGTAAAAGAAATGCACTTCAACCATCCCATCAGTCAAAAGGAGATGATCGAGGTGATCGTTCAAGATGACGGTGTTGGGATGTCTAAAACTGTTCTTGAACAGCTCTTCAGAATTGACCAGATGGTTAAAACACCTGGAACTGAAAATGAAAGAGGGACAGGGCTTGGGCTGATTCTTTGCCGTGAACTGGTAATGCGGCATGGAGGAGAGATCTGGGCCGAAAGCGAGCAAGGCAGGGGAACCACCATCCATTTTACATTGCCGGAGAACTGAATCACTCAAACCCGATAGCTCTTTTATGTATCTTTGCTGACACAACCATTCCTGTATTTATCTGTCTTAGAAATAAAACTTATCTTTATGAAACGATGCTTCCTTCTCCCAATGTTCCTGATTGGCTTGTCAGTTCTTGGTTATTCTCAGCTATCAACCACCATGAAAGGATCTGAACTCTGTTCTCTGAAAAAATCGCAGATGACAGTTCTTCCCGATCTCACAGAAACCATTCAGTCAGGTTCCACACATACTTATGATGTTCTCAATTATACACTTTCACTCGACATCTACACCTGCTTTTCTTCCCCCTATACCCATGCATTTGATGGTACTGAAATTATTACGTTCAGAGTCGACTCCGCGCTGAATTCGATCATACTGAATGCCAACAGCGCCTCTTTACAAATCAATTCGGTGAGCATATCAGGGGTTTCATTTACACAGGATGGAAACCTTCTGACCATCCAGCTTGATCAAACTTACAACCCAGGCGATACGGTGGATGTGGGGATCAGCTACCATCACAACAACGTGAGCGATGATGCATTTTACGTGAGTGACGGCTTTGTCTTTACCGACTGTGAACCCGAAGGCGCCCGCAAATGGTTCCCCTGCTGGGATAAACCTTCAGACAAAGCCAGATTGGATATGACCGTGAAAGTTCCGGCTACTGTGAAAATAGGTTCCAACGGAGTGTTGGCGGATTCCACCCTGGCCGCTGATACTCTTTGGTATCACTGGGTAAGTGATTACGATATTGCTACTTACCTTGTTGTGCTGTCAGGAAAAATCAACTATCAGTTGGATATCGTTTACTGGCACAAATTGTCCAATCCTGATGACAGTATCCCAATCCGTTTTTATTTCAATGAAGGAGAAAATCCTGATCCGATTGAACAAATGATCGTACCCATGACCAACTGGTATTCTGAACATTTCTGTGAACATCCCTTCAATAAAAACGGATTTGCTACATTAAATGATCAATTTACATGGGGTGGAATGGAAAACCAGACCCTGACCTCTCTATGCCAGAGTTGCTGGTCTGAAAGCCTGGTAGCTCACGAATTTGCCCATCAGTGGTTTGGTGATATGATCACCTGCGGAACCTGGGCCGATATCTGGCTTAATGAAGGTTTTGCTACCTGGAGCGAAGCCTTCTGGTACGAAAGCTATGCTGGTTATCCCGCATACAAAGCCGACATCGACGGAAATGCCACCTATTATCTCAGCCATAATCCCGGATGGGCGATTTCAGAACCCGAATGGGCAATCACCACTCCACCCCTTGGGATCCTTTTCAACTATGCAATCACCTATACCAAGGCATCCACAGTCCTTCATATGCTCCGGTATATGCTTGGAGACTCCCTTTTTTTTGCCTCTTTACACACATATGCCACCAATGATGAACTCAGATTTAATTCTGCCGTAATCCCTGATTTTATGGCTGTTGTGAATGAAGTGACCGGTGAAGATTATGACTGGTTTTTCAACCAGTGGATCTATGAACCAAATCATCCTCAATACCAGAATACCTATAATTTTGAAGATCTTGGTAATGGTCAGTGGAAAGTGAACTTCTACACGGAACAGATCCAGACGGATCCGGAGTTCTTCAAGATGCCGGTGGAACTGAAGGTTCGTTTTGAGGATTATTCCGATACGATCATTACGGTCATGAATGATGTGAACCAGCAGTACTTCAGCTGGACATTCGACCTTCGTCCGGTCTATTTTCAGTTTGACCCCGGCAATAATATTGTCATCAAACATCAAACGACAATTTTGGGAGAACCAATTCAGGAAGGAACGTACTCAACGGTTCACCTGTTCCAGAATATCCCAAACCCTGTCATACAGACAACTCTGATCAGGTATCAGATTGATGAGCCCATGAACATCAACCTGTCGCTTTTTGACATGATGGGCCAGCAGATTCAGATCCTTGTAAATAAAACAGAATCCTCCGGTATGCATGCTTTCTCTCTGAATTGCAGCTCATTGAATCCAGGAGTTTATTATTATACACTCACCGCTAACGGGGAACAAGTCACGAAAAGACTAATTGTGATCAAGTAATTAAATCACTTCTTTATGAAAAAATTGTTCTTTCTTCTGGGTTTCACCCTGTCATTCAGCGCTGGCTTTTCGGCTTTGGCTCCGGAACCCACAACCGACACGGCTCATTGGTATATGGAACACAGTTACGATGTCCTGCAGTACAAACTGGAGGTGGATCTCTACGAAAATTATTCCACTCCCTATCCAAAAACCTTTTCAGCTGTTGAAACCGTCACATTTCGGGTCGATTCCACCCTGAGCTCAATCAAATTAAATGCGATCAGCACATCTCTTGAAATAGATGCTGTAGGACTTGCCGCTGTCACTTACACCCATACCAACGACACCCTGACCCTTCAGTTGGATCAGACCTATTCTCCGGGTGATGAAGTGGAAGTAGAGGTGCAGTACCATCATCTGAATGTGGCAGACCAGGGGTTTTATGTTTCCAACGGATTTGTCTTCACCGACTTCCCTCCTGAAGGGGCCAGAAAAGTTTTCCCTTGCTGGGACCGCCCCTCCGACAAAGCGACCTGGGACCTGACGGCGAAAGTTCCCATTTCGGTAAGACTTGGATCAAATGGGATGCTTGCCGACTCCACCATCGTTGCTGACACCTTATGGTATCACTGGGTTTCTGACCAGCAAATCGCTACATACCTGATCACATGGACCTCTTCAAACATCTGGAATATCAATGTCTCATACTGGAATAATACCTACGTCCCGGATGACAGTATTCCCATCTGGCTTTACAAAAAAGCAACCGAAAATGTCACCAATGCGGTAGCCAAAATCCCATTGATGACCGATTTCTATGCAAGTAAATTTGGGCCGTACCCTTTCTCTAAGATTGGGTTTGCTACCGTTACGTCTTTTCCATGGGGAGGCATGGAAAACCAGACGATGGTCAACCTGAGACCGAATGGATACACGGATGAACCGTTAATTGCTCATGAACATTCCCATATGTGGTTTGGAGATATGATCACCTGCGGAACCTGGGCAGATATCTGGCTTAATGAAGGATTTGCCACCTATTGTGCTCAACTCTGGCTGGAAGATCAGAACGGGTATACTGTGTATAAAAACAAGATGAATGCACTTGCCAATTCGTATCTGAGCAGCAATCCGGGTTGGCCGGTCTACCATCCGGAATGGGCAATCCAGACGCCTTCAGCCAATGATCTCTACAATGTTGCAATCTCATACAACAAAGGGGCATGCGTTCTTTTTCAACTAAGGTATGTTCTGGGAGACTCCCTCTTCTTCGAGGTGATGAATGCCTATGCTACCGATACCAGTCTCACATATAAATGTGCTGTGACCGAGGATTTTGTGGCAATAACAAACGCCGTGACCGGGGAAGACTATTCCTGGTTCTTTGACGAGTGGATCTATGCTCCAAACCATCCCTACTACGAGAACATTTGGGAGATGGAAGATCTCGGAGGCGGCCAGTTCAAGGTAATCCTGGAGATGAACCAAACCCAGACCAATACCGTATTTTTCAAAATGCCCATTGAAGTACAGGTAGATTTTAACGACGGAACCGATACAATTGTCACCGGATGGAATGACACCAATCCACAAACATTGGAATGGATCTTTGACAAATTCCCCAGCAATGTGATCTTTGACCCCAACCGCAATATCTTGCTGAAACATGGGACTACGGTTGTTGGAGAGAGAGATAGGGAACCCTCCGGGTTTTTTCTGAGACAGAATAACCCAAATCCCTTCAGGGATCTTACGTTCATTTCCTATTCCCTTGACCGTTCTGAACATATCCGCATTACCCTTTTGGATCATACCGGAAAAACGGTAAAGACTCTTGTTGATAAATCACATGTTCAGGGGAAATACCAACTCACTGTTCATGGTGAGGATCTTGCATCGGGGGTCTATTTCTGCAACATGGAGGCGGGAAAAACCCTCCGCACCATAAAACTGATCGTTCAGAAATAAGGTAGTTTCTAGAATTCTCCTCCTCAGGCATTAAAACTCCAGCGGATTTTTGACTTTTATCTTCAGCAAGGCTTCCGTGTTTATCTCCTTCATCTCCTCGATATAGTGGAAGGATAATCCTTTGATATAAGCTGTTTTAATTTCGTCAATATCTTTCTTATTCTCAATGGAGAGGATGATATCTGTGATACGGGCCCGTTTGGCAGCAAGGATTTTCTCCCGGATCCCCCCTACCGGCAATACTTTTCCCCGTAGCGTTATTTCTCCTGTCATGGCCAGGTTCTTTTTCACTTTTCGCTGGGTAAATGCTGATGCCAGCGCAGTGAAAATCGTGATTCCGGCTGATGGACCATCTTTTGGTGTGGCACCTTCAGGCACGTGAATATGAATGTTCCAGTTTCCAAACACCGCGGGATCAATACCAAAATCGGCTGCATGTGCTTTTAGATACGCAAGGGCAATGGAAGCGGATTCTTTCATTACATCTCCCAGATTCCCCGTAAGTGTCAGCTCTCCCTTCCCTTTGTTCAGGCTCACTTCGATAAACAGGATCTCCCCTCCATGGATCGTCCATGCCAATCCGGTTACCACGCCGGCCTGTTCATTGTTGATATGTTTATCGACCTGAAAGAGAGAAGCTCCCATGATCCTGGTTAGGTCTTCGCTTTTCAGCTTCCGTGGAAATTGCTCCTCCATGACAATATTGGTCGCCCTTGACCGGATGATCTTGGCAATCGACTTTTCAAGGCCTCTAACGCCTGATTCACGCGTGTAATCTTCGATAATCTTTTGAAGGATTTCATGGGAGAATTGCACCTGGTTCTTTTTTAACCCATGTTCGTTCAGCTGTTTTGGGACAAGGTGATGCAAAGCAATATCGATCTTCTCCTCAAGCAGGTATCCGGGAAGCTCGATCACCTCCATCCTGTCGCGCAAAGCCGGGTGAATCGTACTTAACGTGTTGGCCGTAGCAATAAACATGATACGGGAAAGATCATACTCTATCTCAAGGAAGTTATCATAGAACGCTATATTCTGTTCTGGGTCCAGCACCTCAAGAAGTGCCGCCTGAGGGTCTCCGCTGTAATTCATTCCGGCAACTTTATCGATTTCGTCCAAAACAAAAACCGGATTGGAAGATTTGACTTTTTTAATACTCTGGATGATCCGTCCCGGCATAGCTCCGATGTATGTTTTTCGATGACCGCGGAGTTCCGATTCATCACGAAGTCCCCCCAGGGACATCCGGATGTATTTCCTGCCAAGTGCACGGGCGATAGATTTTCCCAGGGAAGTCTTTCCAACCCCGGGAGGGCCAACAAGGCATAATATCGGAGACTTCAGGTCACGTTTCAGTTTAATCACAGCCAGGTATTCAATGATCCGCTCTTTAACCTTC
>JAFGNY010000093.1 GCA_016926765.1 Bacteroidales bacterium
AAAGAAAAAATTGAACGCATATGCATGCAATATTTATATAGAGACATATTTAAAAACATACAAATAGATGTTTATCAGTTATATAAGATTATGTTTCTCTGATTGTCAGTGCAATTCTGGTCTGGAAGCTCATGAAGGCAATTGCAAACATTGATGCTCTATTGGTCAGCCTTCTTGTGCAAGGTAAAAATTATAACGTTAACTTGAAAGAAATACTTACCATAAAGAAAATTAGAGGCGATGATCTACGATGGAGTATTTTGAAATGAAGGTTAATCTTAAGCCGGGAGGTATTGTAACCCTTTTTGACCAGATTTATAGAGACCAGAGGGAGTTTGTCTCCGATTACGATGATCCAAAATTCTTCCTCCTGGAGAGAGGGTGAAATTCACTTTTATAAATGCTGGCGCGGGATTATCAAATGTTCATGTGAGCCGTCTTCATCATAAATTCGTCGGTGACACTTCGAACCAGGAGAGAAGCTACAAAGGTGATCTGGAAATCGTATTCGGCAAAACCTATATTCCCGTATCGGAAAAATACCAGGAGCGGTTCCGGGAGTTTCTATCGAAACACTTCTTTGAATAACCGTCTGGTGGATACCCTGTTCAGTCAGGTCGCTTCGCTTGAGCCCGGCACAGAAAGAGCAGCAATCCTCCCGAAATCAGCAGGGGAAGCCCGAAGATCAATGATCCCAGGTTTTGCTCAATGATCAGAAACGGGCCCATCTGAACGACGGCGGCCAGCAGGATGATGATCCCGCCTGTGCATTTTTTCCACCAGGAAAAGAGGTAGCCGATCATGAACAGATAAAAAGTCAGCTCCATGACGAGACCTTCCCATCCACCGAATATCGGCTTGGTTCCGGCGATTGCCTGAAGATATTCGTCCACCAGTTTTGGAACAAAGGCTAATGCAAAAAACAGAGCCAGCAGGGTCGAAAAGATCATGGTGGTGATCAGCAGGATTTTGTTTTTTCCCAGGATCATGGTGCAGGGTTTTGTAGGATAAATTCGCCTACGAAGATAGGGATTATTGTGAAGCTCAGCCAAACCGAAAGATTTCCGTACGTTTGCACGGGGGTTGAACCGCAATGCCCCTGCAGTAGGAGGGTAATGGCAAAACAACAGGTGTCGGAACGGTTTCAGGTACAAAAGGTTGCCAGTATTTCTGTAGCACATCTGGTACATGATGTATATACCTCATTTCTCAATACAGTGTTACCGTTGCTGATTGAAAAGTTCGCGATGTCCCTGACACTGGCCGGAGGATTGAACCTGGTATTACGGATCCCATCCCTGTTGAATCCGGTGATCGGGATCGTAGCCGACCGGATTCCTGTAAAATGGTTTATCATTCTTACACCAGCCATCAGTGCGGTGGGGATGGGCCTTCTGGGGTTGGCGCCCAATATTGCTATGGTGATTGTGTTGTTATTTGTGGTTGGGCTCAGCTCCTCGTTTTTTCACGTACCTGCTCCGGTGTTGGTTCGCAATGTCTCGGGAAACCGCCTGGGAAAAGGGATGAGCTGGTACATGCTGGGAGGGGAGGCGGCGCGGACCCTCGGCCCATTGCTGATTGTAGCGGCGGTCGGACTCTGGGGGTTTGCCGGGATCTGGAAATTGATTCCTTTCGCCTTGCTCGCAACGATCGGACTGTTCTTTATCTTCCGCCATTCTTCCAACACCATGGTCAGGAAGGCATCGGGGAAGAGAGAAACAGGTGGAGCAACCATCTGGTCTTATACGCGTAGGCTAATGCCGGTGTTGGTTTGCATTGCAGGGGTTACCTTCTTTCAGTCGATGATGAAATCGGCCCTTACCGGATTTCTGACGGTTTACTTAACCGGTGGCGGTTTCTCCTTTTCTCTGGCAGGGATCCTGTTTGCAGTGTTTCAATTTGCGGGTGCCGCCAGTGTTCTCCTAACCGGAACCTGGTCTGATCGCGTGGGAAGGATCCGGATGCTGCAGGTGGCTTCGGTCACCTCCCCTGTTTTTATGTGGTTGTTTGTTACCCTGGGCCCTTACTGGGTGGTCCCGTTGCTACTGCTGCTCGGATTCACCATTTTTTCCACAACACCGGTGATTCTGGCGTTGTTGCAGGAAGCAGGAAGGGAACGGCCGTCATATATAAATGGATTATATATGACAATGAGTTTCTTTACCGGTGCTGCAGCCCTGGTTCTGGTTGGCTGGCTGGGAGACTGGTACGGACTGGAGACAACATACAAGATCACAGCGTATGTAGGGTTGGGAATGATCCCCTTTGTATTGTTGCTCAGGCGTTTCACCCGGTAAACGCCAGGCATAGGCAATATCCGGTTAATAAGTAGACTGGTGATTTTTATAGCCAATGGGAACCTGAAACCTGACGATTTTCAGGTCATAGGCGAAAAGGTACCGGCTGAGTTCGGTTTGCAGGAACAGATGCCGGGCAGCAATACCAGGACGACACTATACTCAGTGTATACAGGGTTCCTCATAATTATCAAAAAAGAGAAATAAAAACAGGAAAGTTTTTTTAAAAACTTAGTTTTACCCCGATCCTTCCCCACCAGGAGTAATATTCCTGTTTCAGGATCCGGTCGGGTTCCCCAAGGTAGTAGCGCAACGGGGCGTTCGTGAGGTTGATCCCCTCGACAAAGACATTCAGGTATTTGGTTATCTGATAATTGGCATTGAAATCGAGATGCAGTTCTTTATCGTAGTACTCATCCAGATCGCTGTCAGCGCCCAGACTGTATAAAAAAGCGTTGTGATAATTCAGCGACAACTTTGCATAGAACTTGTTGTTGTCGTAAAACAGGGCTACATTCAGGGTGTGCATGGCCTGTCCGGGCAGGGTGATCATCTCCTGTTCTGTGCTGGAGGTGAACAGCTCCAGGGAGTCGTTGTTGAAGATGACCACCGCATCGGTATAGTTTGCGGGGTATCGTTTGTTGATCCAGGCTTCCGACCAGGTAAAGGTATAGTTGAGGTAGACCCCGAAATCCTTCAGCACAGGCGGAAGGAAATACAGTTTCGACTGGGCCATCATCTCGGCTCCGGCCACATAGGCCTGCCTGCCATTGATGGGTTTGGTGATTTCGACCAACCCATAATCCTGTGGATCTCCTTCGTGCGCAAACCGTTTGTAGTAGAAGATAAAATCGTCGATTTTTTTGAAGAAAAGGCTTCCGGAGAGGATTCCATTTGCCGGAAGGTATTTCTCGGCCAACAGGTCAATGTTCAGGGAAGTGGGGTATTCCAGGTCGGGGTTCCCATATTTGACCTCATCGTAATCCTGTTCCCGGAAAGGGACCACATCTTCGAAATTCGGACGGGAATAGGTATAGGTGATGGCTCCGCGCAGGTTGAAGGTCGGCGAGAAGGCATAGCGGGTCTGGAACTGGGGCAGGAAAAACTGATGAGAGCGCTTATCCGTCAGGGTGTCGAGGCTCTCAAAAACCCCTTTCTTGGTGATGACCTGTCGGCCGACATAGTCGATGTCTGTTCGTTCGTACCGGATCCCTCCGAGGATCATCAGCTTGTTGAAGTCATGCCGCGCCATAACATAGGCGGCATAGATGTTTTCGTTCGCGTTGTAATCTTCGCCGAAGGATTTCATTTTGGTGTTGGTGCGATCAATGATGAAGAACTGAGAGTTGTATTCATAGAAATTCTGCATGTTTTCCGAGCCAGGGATGTAATTGATCACATAGCCATGGTTAAGCAGGTTATCATCCACAAAGCCATCATCTACGGTCGCAACCGACAACTTGGGTCCGGTGCCGGGGTAAGTGAGCGAGGTTTGCCGGTAAGCGCCGTAATCCATGGCTTCGTTGTCCCGGTCTTTCTTCTTGAACCGCATTTTCACGCCAAACTGGATGTATCCATTGCTGTTGGGCCTGCTGAGGTAAGGGATCTGGTAATTGAGTTTTGCCGTGATATTCCGGTCTCTTACCACGATCTTCTGGAATAGCAGTAAATCCAGATCGTAGTTGTCGTAATCGAAAGCATTCTGAGCGTTGCTGGAGTCGGGAAAGATGATGTAGGGCCAATCGGGATCCGTGAGGACGACCTCCATGGCGATGGCATGTCCGGGATTCGAAAATTGGGATTCCAGCCGGTTTGGCTGGTCTTCGGTTGCCACGGCGTAAGCGGCTTCGTAGTCGATTTTTCCTCCCCACAACGGGTGTTTTCCGCCCACGTTCAGGGTGTTGATCTGCTGGTCCTTCAGTCGGTCTTTCACGTCATGGTCAATCCCTCCATAGAGGTAGTAGGTCGGGGTGACGGCGTCTTCCAGGTCGTAGACGATCCGCCGCCGGTATTCGTTGTCTTTGAAATTGTTATACATGCCGCGGATGTAAACCGAAGATGCCGGGTTGAACTGGTAATCCAGGGTTCCGGTAATCCCGATCCGCTCGCGCTGAATGGTATAATGGCGGAGCTGAAATTCCTTGTACTGAACATAATAGTTGTCCTGTCCCGATCCCTGACTTCCCCACAGAGGCCCCTTGGCATATTTGAATTCCATGTTATCCGATCCCTGATTGTTCAGGTAATAGCTGCCGTTGATGTAGAATCCGAATCCTTTGTACCGTTGACCAAACGAGAACTGAACCTGGTAACTCGCTTTTTCACGGATATGGTTGTACCCTCCGGCAAGCGTGGCATTGATTTCAGGTTTCTCCCCGGATGCCTTTTTGGTGATGATGTTGACTGAACCTCCGATTCCATCAGCATCCATATCAGGGGTCAACACTTTCGTGATCTCAATCTGATCGATCTGGTCGGCCGAAATGATATCCATTCCCACATACCGCACATTTCCTTCCGGAGAAGGGATCTGTTCGCCGTTGATGTTGAAATTGGTCAGTTCGGGCGGTGTTCCACGTAGTTGCACATACCGCGCTTCCCCCTGATCGCGTTGCATGGTAATCCCCGGAATGCGCTGGATGGCATCGGCGGCGCTGACATCCGGGAACTTGGCGATCTGCTCCGACGACACCACATTTTTGATGTTGACGGCATTCTTCTGCTCGATCATCGCCTTGACCTGGCCGTCGGCCTCTCCGGTTATTTCTACTTCCGGAAGGTTTTGAGATACAGGTTTCAGGCGGACGAGGATGTGTTTGTTCCGGTGTTTGGATACCTCGAACTTCTCCCGGAAGGGATCATATCCCAGAAAAGTGAATTCGAGGGTGAGGGTGTCCTGGCGGATCCCGGAAAGAACAAAGGCTCCATGTTCATCAGCAATAACGCCGGTTCCCAGGTATGGCGCTCTGACGGTGGCTCCGGGCAGGGATTCACCGGTCTGATCGTCCAGAATTTGTCCCTGGAGGATATGGGTGGTTTGTCCCGATAATGAGATGGCCAGTCCGCCAGAAAGCAGAAACAGCAGGCTCAGGAAGGTAAGGATTGATTGATGCATAGCGGGTGGGTTTATTCAACATGAAGGTTCCCCGGATGCCATGTTTTGGCGTAACAGGGAACCTTCCGAACAAAGGGGTTTATGGAGATGACAGAGATTATTTGACCATCAGCTTTTGGGTGGCAATCGCATTCCCCTGGCGTGCCATGATGACATAGATTCCCGCCGGAAGCGAGGAGAGTTCGATCCTGACAGCTTCAGCAGCAGGGGTATCGAAAGTCATCACCTGGTTTCCAAGGGTGTTCAGCACGGAGACCTCTGTTGGTTCCTGACCGGGAAGTACAACGGTAACATAGTCGCTGGCGGGGTTTGGATACACGTGAAGGGTCGATTTGCTGACCGTTTTGGCATCAATGCCTGTCGTGGATTTATAATAGATCAGCAGTTGCGGAACCCGTTCGGGGTGATTTTTTCCGTCGCCTCCGTCTTCCGGATCGGCGATGTTCTCAAAAGCTTCGACCTCACGGGCGTTTTCCAGGTCGCTGGGACCCTGGTTTTCTCCGGTCATCACCAGCGCCAGGGCATTTCCCCAGGCCCAGCCCGGACGGTCGATGATCTCCTGGATGATGGATTTCAACTCAGGGGTGCGGTAAAACTCCCACAACCCCCACTCTTCCTGAACTTGCCAGTAGACGGATGAGGCCGTAGCGGGACGGCTGGTAATCAACTCTTCCAGATTATAGGTCTGGGCATTGTCTGATGCCTCCCCGTAAATCGTAATTTTCGCCGTGTCTTCAGCGCTTTTTCCTTCGTGGGAACAGAACACGACAAAGGCAGAGTCAATCGTGGCATCCGGCGGGATCGCAATATTCTGGAAACGAAGTCCGGCCGTTACCACGAACATCTTCTCCGGATCGCCTTCCCAGCCAATATCAAGGTCGTCGTCGTACAAGGCATCCATGGCATCCTGCTCCTGCTCGGCATCATCGGAAGAGGTAGCGATGATCACGATCTGACCGTTGGACAGCTCAATGGTGTCGTTGCCGCCGTTTTGAACGATCCGGCGTTCGAACGCATAGGTAGGAGCCGTATAGAAGATTTTCAGCATAGGGACTCTTTCCGGGTGATTTTTCCCATCGCCGCCATCCTCGGGATCGGCAATATTTTCAAAGGCTTCCACTTCCCGGGCATTTTCCAGGTCGCTGGGACCCTGGTTCTGGCCGGTCATGATCAGGGCCAGGGCGTTTCCGTAAGCCCAACCCGGACGGTCGATGATCTCCTGGATGATGGATTTCAACTCAGGGGTGTGGTAAAACTCCCACAAACCCCACTCTTCCTGAACCTGCCAGTACACGGAAGCAGCCGTAGAGGGCCGGTCGGTGATCAGGTGGTCGAGATCAAAGGTTTCCGGATTGTCGGAAGCCTCTCCGTAAATGGTTATCTTCGCCGTGTCTTCGGCGCTTTTACCTTCGTGCGAACAAAACACGATGTAGGCCGAGTCAATCGTGGCGCCGGCCGGAATAAAAATATTCTGGAACCGGAAACCGGCTGTCACAATGAACATCTTTTCGGGATCGCCTTCCCAGCCAATGTCGAGGTCGTCGTCGTAAAGGGCATCCATGGCATCCTGCTCCTGTTCGGCATCGTCGGAAGAGGTGGCAATGATTACGATCTGGCCGTTGGAGAGTTCAATGGTATCGTTACCTCCGTTCTGAACGATCTGCCGTTCGAACAGGGCGGTTTGCGATAACAAAACCTGCGGGGTGGAAAAGAACAACACCAGCAGAAAGGGAATAAATTTCGTCATGTTTTAGGTTTTTAGTGGTTGTTTCTGGCTGCGAAATTAAATGGTAACCACTTGATCAAATGAAAATTAATCGTGAATAAATTGTGAACAATTTCTTAAATCAACGGAAGACGGCATCCGGGAAGCAAGAATTAACCATTTTTTTACATTCCGAAGCCAAACCTGTTGTAAGTTTGCGGTTCCAATGTAAAAAAACCTGGATAAAATACTGATTATGAGATCATACATAGGTTATATTTTTGTGTTTTCGCTGGCAGGTTTCCTCTTTTTTTCCGGATGCCATGATACGTCTGCTCCGGTAGCATCGGAAACGCATGATACCGTTATAACGGTAACGGCTGACGTTGAAACAGCACCAATGTCTGATCCAGGCGATGCTGCCGATGATCCGGCTATCTGGGTGCATCCTTCGGATCCGGGGAAGAGCTTGCTGATCGCTACCAATAAAAAGCGGGGGCTGGAGGTGTATGGTCTGGATGGGACATTATGGTATAAATACAATGTAGGAAAAATCAATAACGTGGATATCAGGTATGGATTCCCGATCGGCGCCTCGGCAAAGGATATTGTTGTGGGTTCGAACAGGACGGATAACACGCTTCTGGTTATGACCGTAGATGTAGGTTCGGGTTCCCTGGAGATGCTGTCGGGGCTTCCGGTACAATCTCTTCTTCAGGAGGTTTACGGCTGCTGTTTATACCACGATCAGGCCACAGACCTATATTATGCCTTTCTCAGCGGAAAAGAGGGTGACATTGAACAATGGCAGCTTACCGGAACTTCCGAAGGATCGGTTCAGGGAACCCTGGTCAGGCAGTTTGCGTTCGGAAGTCAGGTCGAAGGCCTGGTGGCCGATGATGCATCGGGTTGGTTATATGTGGGTGAGGAGGACCGGGGAGTCTGGCGCGTTCAGGCTTCTCCCGATTCGGTTCCTGCTCCGATCCTGATTGATACGGTAGGAGGAGGTCACCTGGTGGCTGATGTTGAGGGTTTGGCTCTGGTTCAGGAAAGCGACGGACAAACTTACCTTGTCGTATCGAGTCAGGGCAACAATTCCTTTGCGTTATACACCGTTAGCGGAAAACCCCTATACTTGGGGAGCTTTACCGTTGAGGAGGGAGAGACCATCGATGGAGTCAGTGAAACCGATGGTATTGAGGTATGTGCGGCTCCGCTGGGAGCTTCATTCCCCGATGGTATCCTTGTGGTTCAGGATGGGGAGAACACCATCGGACAGGCGCCGGAAAATCAAAATTTTAAAATTATTTATTGGTCCAGGATCTCCGGGATCTATTCTCGTTGATTCGTAAGCCTACGGCCACGAGCATCTTGTCTGGCAGATCAAATGTTGGCAACTTGATTCTAAAAACGCCATAACCAAACCGGAAAAGAACCAGAAAATGACTACCATTGTGACGAACTGGCTGGAGAGTGGACTTACGCAGGTTAAGTTTGCCCGCAATCATGATCTGAAAATTGCCACCTTACCTTACTGGATTGCCAAGCGACAGAAATCAACGGTACAGCACACCGACTTTATTCAGTTACCGGAACTATTTTCCCAGGGAATCCTGATCCGGTATGCCGGTGAGATAGATGCCAACCTGATCTCCATCATGACC
>JAFGNY010000094.1 GCA_016926765.1 Bacteroidales bacterium
ACACCGGTTGGTGTCCCTACGAAAAGAGAATCGTGATAAACAGCCAAAGCGGTCACTTCAGGATCGGGAGGGAGAAGAAATTCGTTCCAGCCCTCTTCGGGACGATTACAATGATAAACCAGCACTCCTAATGCGGTGCCGGCAAATAGAAGGGTGTCATTTGAAGCAAGAGACAAGACGTCGGCCCCTTCAATCTGACCTTCGGACACCCATTGTCCCGATGCATGCAAACCGAACCAGGTTGACAAAACAACGAACAGGAAAAAACGACAGGCAACTGATGCTCTTTTCATAAGAAAATGATGTTTCCTGTAAAAATACAACAGTACCCCCGGGTAATGCAAAAATTCACCTTGGACAAAGGTTGGACAAGCGGACAAGTAGGGGCGGGTCATGGACCCGCCCTTACGGGAGGTTAGCCAGGGCGTTGGCGAATTCGAGGTACTCGTAAAAGCCAGATGAGCTTCGGAAGGATTCGACCACCAGTGGATCGATGCCGGCGTTGATGCCGCCATAGATCCTGATCTGGCCAAGGAAGACCAGCGATCGCAATACGTGGTTGCCTACCATGCCATTGGCAAACACCAGGATCGAACATCCGTCGGCGACTGCTTTATCGATATCGATGTTGTAGTGTTTGATGGGAAATTCATCCTGCAGGAGAGCTACAAGACGGTTGGCATCGTTGTAATTTTCAATGATATAGGGGATGGGAGCCATGTCTTCGGGGCGGGCGCCGGAAGTCACTCCAATCTTAACCGGAAGCCCTAATCGTTGAGCAAACGGAACCGCCAACCTGATCAGCTCGATCTTTTGTTCGACCGACCATCCCTGACTGTGTGCAATGCCACAAGGAATGAAGATCCGGTTCAGGTTATCTTTGACTACCGCTATATCCCGGATCGAATCCATGGTATACCCAAACTGTTTGCAAAGTTCCTCACGCATCGTGGTAGCCACTGCTTGTCCGCGCACGATGGCATCAACCTCTCCCGTGGCGATGGCTGCCGCCAGGGATTCTTCGGGTGACTCTGTGATAACCCCCTCCATGTCTGTTACCTTGACCCCAAACGGAATCACGTCGCAAAAATCATGGGCCTTTTGCAGGGATTGCACAATGGCCTCATCGGGGTCGAGGATTCCGATACCAATCCGGTTCCGGCCGGATATAGCTTTTTCACGGATAAAGCGGTCAAATTCCGTTTCAGTTTTCATCGTCTGCTTTTATTTGGATTGATAGAATGTTAAAAAGTTTCACGTGGGTGTTCGCTGTTTAATCCGCTGATTTTCGCTGAAGGGTTTAACGTATTTTATGGTTGTACATCGAGTGTTGTAATGGGCCTGCACTGAAGGATGTACCAGGTGTTGCCTCTCCTGGCCCACTCAATGTCGCAGGGGTAACGGAAATAGGATTCTACCCGTATGACAAGTCTGGCAAGTTCCAGAATTTCATCGTGTTTCAGCTTTGCGGCACCGGTCTGATCAACGGGGAGATCCATCCAATCACTCCCCCCATTCCGGTTCAGAAAAAATCCTTTTTCCTGTGAAGAGTAATCTGTTTCCAGAACGGTAAGATCGCTTTTCCGGACGATATAACTGTCGGGGGTGATTGTGCCGGATACCACGGCTTCTCCCAATCCAAACCCGGCTTCAATAATCATCTGGTCGGGATCCTGGGTAACCGGATGAACTGAAAATGCGACCCCCGATACGTAACTTGCGACCATCTCCTGAACCACCACCGCCACAGATATCTCAGTTTCCATGAATTTTTTCTGAAATCGATATGCCAGTGCCCGCGGGGTGAAAAGAGAAGCCCAGCATTTTTTCATATTAAGGATCAATGTGTCACGGGTCGTCCCCAGGTAAGTGTCCAGTTGCCCGGCCCAGGCCGAATCGGCACCATCTTCGGCTGTCGCGCTGGACCGGACTGCCACCAGCGGGGAGGCCAGCTGGTCAAATAGGTTGTAGATGGGACCGGAGATCACCTCCGGGATGGTTCCATCTAAAATCCATGAAGTGATTTTTCCGGAAAGGGTCGTCAACGCTTCAAGGTCATCTCCGTCAAGGTCTTTTACTAACGAAGCCAGACGATGATCCAGTCCGGCGTGCTGCATGAATTCTCCAAAGCAGGATGCCGTTGCTACGAAACCATTGGGGACAGGAATGCCATGGTTGAACATCTCCCCGAGATTCGCTCCTTTGCCTCCGGCCGAGTCTACATCCCTGGCGGTAATTTCATTGAAATTTTTAACAAACAGGCTCATGAGGTTTCATTCAGGAGATGATTTTGACTATCCCGGCATTGGCATCCACTTGTACCAGTTCCCTGTCCTTAAGGATTTGTGTGGCATGTTTTGTCCCTACAATGCACGGTTTTTTCATCTCCCTGGCAACAATGGCCGCATGACAGGTAACTCCTCCTTCATCTGTAACAAACGCGGCAGCTTTCCGTAATGCCGGGATATAATCTGGGGTGGTCATTCCGGTGACAAGAATATCCCCATCATTGACTTTATCCAACTCACTGTCGTTATGAACAATGGATACAGGTCCTTGGCATTCTCCCCGGCATACCACCATCCCTTTGATCTCCTGAGATGCAGACTCATCAACCTCCTGGATAGCTGATTCCTTTTGCTTCAGAAGATCTCCAGTTAGGAGTAGAAAGTGGTTGTCGTCCAACAGTAATGCGCTTCCTTGCTTACGCTGCTCCAAGTCGGCAACAGGTACTTTATCGCCATGAGTGAAGAGTTTCGACACTTCATCCGTTAAATAATAAAATAGGTCGTGTTCTCCCAGCCCGAATGAGAGTGAGAGTTGCTTCCATAAGGGCTCCAGGAAGAACATGCCTTCAAAAAATCGCTCTGTACGGTAATTCCGGAACCATACAAACTCCTTAAGCAAATGGATTACCTGGAGTTCGTCAGGAGAAAAATTAAATTCCAGGAGTGGGGGATGGGTTAGACCCATTTCATTCAGATCCTTTTCCTGTAAACTGCTCCGGAAGAAATCAATCGAATAGCCGGAGGAAAATACATCCCGGTAGCCCAGATACGCGTATTTTTTCCAATGTTCCCTCAGGGCATTTTCTACATCGAATCCGGGATCAGTGAGGTGTTTTTTGATTCGCTTGAGGTCAATCAACTCCAGCTCAGGTCCGTTTCTCTTATCAGGTACAGATACTTCCAGTAGTTTGTCTGTCATTTGTTCATCAGTGACGCCATGATTTTTGAGGAGCTCA
>JAFGNY010000095.1 GCA_016926765.1 Bacteroidales bacterium
GAACAACCTGACACGGGCCTCCCTCACAGAACTCAGGGCAGCCGAAACCATTGTGGACCTGGTACCTGGTGCCGACATGGTGAAATTCGGCAAGAACGGCTCCACAGTTACCTCGGCTGCCGTGAAACTGGCCCGCTCCTTTACCGGCAGGAAATTAGTGGTCCGTTGTGCTGAACATCCTTTTTTCTCTTACGATGATTGGTTCATTGGGGATACTCCCGTCCAGCGGGGGATCCCTGAAGATATCTCTGCGCTGACGACCCGTTTCAGATACAACGACATCAAATCCCTGGAAACCCTCTTCAGGGAGGTTCCAGGACAGGTAGCCTGTGTCATCATGCAGCCGGCCGAATACAATCCACCGCATCCGGGATTCCTGCAACAGGTCAAGGAAATGTGCGAACGGAACGGGACTTTGTTAATCCTCGACGAAATGATCACCGGGTTTCGGTGGCATCTTCAGGGAGCACAAACTTATTATGGGATCATCCCCGATCTGTCAACCTTCGGGAAAGGAATGGCAAACGGATTTTCCGTTGCTGCACTGGTAGGAAGACGGGAGATCATGGACCTTGGCAGTATTAAAAACGAAGGAGCCGAGCGTGTGTTCCTGGTATCTTCGACCCATGGCGCGGAAATGTGCGGACTGGGTGCCTTTGTGAAAACCGTTGCGGTGTACAGGGAACTGGATGTGGTCGGCCATCTTTGGGAATACGGGAAAAAATTGATAGATGGGATGAATACCATCGCCAGGGAAGAGGGAATACAGGACTACTTTAAACTGGTCGGGTACCCCTGTTCTCCGAACTATCTGACTTTCGGAAAAGACCAAAAGCCTTCGCTTAGTTTCCGAACCCTGTTTGCACAGGAGATGATCCGCCATAAAATCCTTATCCCATGGATCGCCCTGAGTTACGCACATGGGGAGGAGGAACTGGAGATAACCCTGCAGGCCTGCCGGCGGTCGCTTTCACTCTATCGGAAAGCCCTTGATGATGGTATCGGCAACTACCTGGAAAGCAAACCCATCAAACCCGTTTTCAGAAAATACAACTGAGATGCTGAAAGCTAAGGTCATTCTCGTCACCGGCGGAGCCGGCCTGCTCGGGAGGTCGTTCATAGAAGCAATCCTGGATAACCACGGTACGGCTGTGATTGCCGATGTGAACCAGGAAGCGGGATTAGCATTGAAAGAGGAGTTATCGAAAAAATACCCGGGAAAACGTGTGGCAGCCCTTCCCCTGGATATCTGTTCTCTTGAATCAGTCGGGGATCTGATCAGGGGCACATCTTCCCGCTATGGACGTATTGACGCCGTCGTCAATAATGCCTATCCGAGGAACGAACGGTACGGCGCCGAACTGGAACAGGTTACCCTCGCGGATTTCAACCAAAATGTCGCCCTTCACCTGGGTGGATATTTTCAGGTGATGCAGCAATTTTCTATGTTCTTCAGAAAACAAGGATTTGGAAATGTTGTCAATATAGCCTCAGTATACGGGATCATTGCACCCCGGTTTGAGATATACCGGAAGGCAGGCTTTACGATGCCTGTTGAATATGCTGCCATCAAGGCGGCCGTCATCCACCTGACCAGGTATTTTGCAACCTATTATAAGGGATCTAACATCCGGTTCAATTGTATCAGTCCCGGGGGGGTATTCAATGATCACAACGAAGAGTTCCGGGAAGCATACAGCCGGTATGCGCTAAATAAAGGTATGATTGAAGATTCTGATCTTAACGGGGCATTGGTATTTCTGCTAAGTGACGGGTCTTCCTGCATTAACGGTTATAATTTAGTTGTGGATGATGGATTTTCGCTATAAACCAACCCTTTACAATGACAGGTTGTCCGGTCTGCCTTAATACGCATATTAAGATCCTGTACGATTATGACCTGAAGATTTTCAGGTGTATGAAGTGCAGGTTTCTCTTTCACAGGGAATCTACCCATAATGAACAGGAGGAGGAATCGTATAAAAAGTTCATACGAAAAGGAAAAATATACCATCCAGAGGATGCCAGGAAATACAAGCAAATCGTCAGGCGGTTGAAATCTCTTCCGTCATCTGGAAAGAAGCTATGCGAAGTTGGTCCGAGAGATGGCCATTTCCTGACAATATGCATGGAATCCGGATTTTCCGTAAAAGCTGTTGAGCCCAGTCCAGCAATGGCAAACTTGCTCGCGGAGAAAGGAATTCCAGTTGTAAACGATCATTACGAAAAAAGCCAATACAAACAGGAGGAATTTGACTTCATTGTCATGCTCCAGGTGCTTGAACACATTCCACTGCCGGTTGAGAACGCTCTTGCCATAGCCTGGTTTCACCTGAAAAAAGGAGGGCACATCATTATTGAAGTACCTTCAGTATCTCAGCCACTCTATTTACTTGATCGGCTAAAACATTCGGAAAGGCGTTTTTCACAACTATTTATTCAGGATCATTGCAACTATTTTTCACCACAAACAATTACTCTTGCAACCTCAAGAGCCGGTTTTAGAAAAACCTCACTAATAACCGGCAGGTGGCAGGAAAAATATACTGGCTTAAAACGGTTGGCTGGATTCATCTTTGACCCTATCCTCAATCTTTTACGTATTGGTGGAATACTTTATATAGGACAAAAAATTGATTAATATTCTTTACATTACCTCCGGCCTACACAGAGGAGGTGCCGAACGTCAATTGCTGAATCTTTTATCCGGATTGGATAAATCCAGGTTCAAACCCATCCTGGTGATCATGTGCCGCCATGGTGAGCGCTTGCAGGAGGCTTTGGAGTTGGGTATCGACATCCGTTTTATCATCCGTCGATGGCGCTGGGATATCCTGTTGTTCCGGGAATTCGTCAGGATCATCAGGAATGAACGGATTCCAATTGTACATACCTGGGGGATGATGCCGGCC
>JAFGNY010000096.1 GCA_016926765.1 Bacteroidales bacterium
TACCGTTTCCACGACCACGACAAGCTGGCCCATTACGCCAATGCCGCGGCCGACATCGAGTTTGAGTTTCCCATTGGTTTCAAGGAACTGGAAGGCATTCATAGCCGGACCGACTTCGACCTGCGGGCTCATCAGGAACATTCGGGGAAGAAGATGCAGTACTTCGATCAGGAGCTCAACGAGAGTTACATTCCCTATGTGGTGGAGACCTCCATCGGCCTCGACCGGACCTTCCTGGCCGTTTTAAGTCATGCTTACCGGGAGGAGACACTTGAAGACGGTTCGGAGCGGGTGGTGCTTGGTATCCCTGCCAAACTTGCTCCCGTCAAGGCTGCCATTCTTCCGCTGGTGAAGAAAGACGGACTTCCTGAAAAGGCCCGCGAAGTCATGGATATGATGAAGGAGGATTATCGTTGTTTCTATGAAGAGAAAGACACCATCGGCCGCCGGTACCGTAGGATGGATGCCCTGGGAACCCCTTTCTGCCTGACCATCGATCATCAGACCCTGAAAGACAACACAGTGACCATCCGCAACCGGGATACCATGCTTCAGGAACGGATCCTGGTGAATGAGATTCCGGGTGTGCTGAACGAGAAGATAATGAATCAGCGAAATGGTGAAGTTTTTTCATAGAATTCTTCAGGGTATACTTGGGATGTTAATCTTTTTGGGGAGTATTTCCCTGATCCTGATCATCCTTGCGTTTACTTCGGCTCCTTTTTGGATCCGTTACAACATGGCAACAGCGAAATCGGGTATTTCCGTAACGCCTGAATACATTATCGTTTTGGGTGGGGGAGGAATCCCGGGCGAAAGCGGACTGATGCGAACCTATTATGGAGCAATAACGGCTGCTCAGTTTCCAACAGCGAAAGTCATTGTAACTTTGCCCGGCGATATTACAGATAGTTTGAGCTCTGTGAACCGGATGAAGCAAGAACTGATTGTAAGGGGAGTTTCTCCTGAGAGGATCCTGGTTGAAGATTCAGGGGCTAACACACGTGCAGAAGCGTTAATGATCAGAGAATTAATCCTAAGGGATAAAATTACAGATACCGATACTAAGGCACCAATGCATCATTCCCCATTCCCCATTCTCCTGATTACCTCTCCCGAACACCTCTACCGGGCAGTATTGACGTTTCAAAAGGCAGGATTCCGACAGGTTGACGGTGTTCCCACGTTTGAACAGGATCTGGAATCAGATCTCGGTTTCTCATCCAGGAGATTGGGCGGACGAGCCTGGGTTCCTGATGTTGGCGAAAATATCACCTTACGTTATCGGTTTTGGAACTACCTTCAGTATGAGTTTATCATCCTTCGCGAATGGGTGGCTATCGCGTATTACTGGCTCATGGGATGGATCTGAACACCTCTTACAGAAAGTTTCCGTCAAGAAATTTCTGAAACCGTTTTTTTACGGATCGCTGACATCAGCATCTTATCTGTTCCGGGAATCGTACCTGTCATATGGTAACCGTTTCAACATGAAACGACAGTGTGTCTGGCGATCCGGATGAAATAATCCGGAGTAGTTGTTACCGGGCGTTATAGGTATTCATGGTTTGATCTATTCCTTGCAGAACAAAACTTTTGATCAGATCAACAGCAACTTCGATCCGGGGGATCAGAACTTTTTCTTCCGTCTTTGTCCATCTGCCCAGCACATAATCGACCTGTGTTCCTTTCGGAAAATCATTCCCAATCCCGACCCGAAGACGGGCAAAATTCATACTTTGAATGGTTTCGATGATACTGATCAATCCGTTATGCCCTCCGTCGCTGCCTTTTTTCCTCAGGCGTAAGGCCCCTAAAGGTAATGCAACGTCGTCTACGATCACCAGGATATGTTCAAGAGGAACAGATTCCTTTTGCATCCAGTACCTTACTGCTTTTCCACTCAGGTTCATGTAGGTAGAGGGTTTGATTAGCAGAAGGGAGCGTCCCTTGAGGGAGCATCTGGCTACAGAAGCCAATCTGCCGGTTTCAAAGGAACACTTCAGGGAAGAGGCTAAAGCGTCGGCGACAATAAAACCAATATTATGGCGGGTATCGATGTATTCGTCGCCAATATTACCAAGTCCAACTGCCAGGTATTTCATAGCCGGTTCATATCAATAGCAGCATTGCCAATTGTCGTGGAAAATAAAAGGCATAAAGCTACTAACCCGTTATCTGTTATGCAACCAAAATGCGGAATATTTGACAGGTTATTCTTTCTTTTCGCTATCCGCGGCCCCAGCTTCGGCGGCAGCTTCACCGGCAGGTGTTTCTTCAACAACAGTACGTGCTGAACGGATGGTAACAACGACATTGTTCGGTGAGTCAAGGAAAAGAAGGTTTTCTTGTTTCAGGTCGCTGATTTTAATAGATTGTCCGATATCCAGACCAGAAACTTCGATATTAATGAAATCAGGGAGATCTTTTACAACACCTTTAATTTTCACTTTTCTGACTTTCTTGATCAGTTTTCCACCACGGAGAACCCCTTTCGGGACTCCGGATGTGATGACCGGAACAGCGATGATCACAGGTTTTTCTGGAAGTACCTGCAGAAAATCAATGTGCAGGACCCTGTCGGTTACGGGATGGTTTTGTACCTCCTGAATGATTGTATCGTATTCTTTTCCATCAATCGTGATATTTACGATATAGACATCCGGTGTGTTTAAGATTTTTGTCAGGCTTTTTTCATCCATGATGAAATGAACCTGTTCTTTTCCTCCATACAGAACACAGGGGACATTCCCTTTTCTGCGGAGATTCATAGCATCTTTTTTCCCTACGTTCTCCCGGAGAGAACCGCTCATAGATACTTTTTTCATTTGTGAATAAGTTTAATGTAACCAGTTTATATTTTTCCCCGATGTTTTTGGGGCTGCAAAGGTAAGAAAAATATTGTCAGAATTTGAACAAGGAAGAGATTGATTCTTTTTTCTTAAGTCGACGGATCACTTCTGCAAAGAGGTCGGCAGTCGTGATGACTTTAATTTTCTGACTTTCATGGTGTAAAGGGATGGTATCGGTAACGATCAACTCGGTGAGGGTTGATTGTTCAATATTTTTTATGGCATTTCCCGAAAGCAGGGGGTGTGTAACAATTGCCCTGACGGATTCAGCGCCATTTTCATGAATGATTTGAGCGGCTTTGCAAAGGGTACCTCCCGTGTCGACAATGTCGTCGAGCAGGAGAACATTTTTCCCCCTGACATCGCCGACAAGCGCCATTCTTTCGATTTCGTTGGGTTTTGACCGGTGTTTGTAACAGATCACGAAGTTGGTATGGAAAAATTTGGCATAGGATCCGGCACGGCGTGTTCCACCGGTATCGGGAGATGCAAAAGTAAGGTTTTCGAGGTGAAGTGTTTTCAGGTAGGGGATAAAGACAGACGAGGCATACAGGTGGTCGACCGGTACATCGAAAAATCCCTGGATTTGGTCAGCGTGGAGATCGAGGGTGATGATGCGAGTTACCCCTGCTGCTATCAGGAGGTTAGCGACCAGTTTGGAGGCGATGGAGACTCTTGGTTTGTCTTTCCTGTCCTGGCGGGCGTATCCAAAATAAGGAATTACAGCTACGATGGTTTTGGCAGAGGCACGGCGGGCGGCATCGATCATCATCAGTAGTTCCATCAGGTTATCGGAAGGGGAGAAGGTGGATTGGATAAGAAATACATCGGTACCCCGGATATTTTCATCAAAGGAGGGTTGGAATTCGCCATCAGCGAAATTGATGACCGACATTTTACCTAATTCCGTGCCATAGCTTTGAGCGATAGTTTCGGCCAGATAGCTACTGGTCCGACCTGAGAATATTTTTACCGTAACTGCCATGGGAGATTTCTTTTGGATCAAGGTTCAAAAATACGGGTTTCAGGGATCGGATGCAAGGTTTTTTTGTTAACAGTGGTTGGTTAACATAAGTTTGAAGCTGTTTCGGTTCCTGTTCCGGCTAATAGTTGACTGTTTCTATGCCATACCTTCATTCTTAGCCTCATTCTTCTTTTGTTCATCTTGAATTTTTATTACTTTTGCATTCCGAAATCATTTCGCCCGGATGGCGGAATAGGTAGACGCGTTGGTCTCAAAAACCAATGGACGCAAGTCCGTGCCGGTTCGATTCCGGCTCCGGGTACGAAAGACAAGTGCCAGGTGTCAAGTGCCAAGTCCCATATTATTTGGCCATGACAGTTGGTACTTGCCATTTGAGACCTGAGACCTGATCTCCCTCCACCCCCCACCTTTCTCTTCATCCTCTTTCTAATGGATGAAATATAAACGATCCATAACGGGAAGTAAAATCTCGTTGTTTCTTGTCTGAAAAATAGGGGAATTTACAATTTACCTCCATACCGGTATCTGAAACTGCACCATCGTTCCGGTCGGGTTGCCTGCTTCGTCTTTCAGGTCGGTGATGATGAATGTGATCTTTTGCTTTTTCATCTTTTTGTTGATCACCGCGATCCGTTCCCTGATCAGGGTGGTGGCAAGCGACTGGTGTTTCGGGTCATATTGGCGGAGCAATTGCTGCGCCTTTTCCCTTCCCACTCCGTTATCCTCAATTTCGATAGTGAGGTAATCATGCTCCTGGTTTGCACGGATAACGAGCCTGCCTAATGATTCCATGGGCTTGATACCATGCTCAATGGCATTCTCAATGACCGGCTGAGAAAGCATCGGAGGGATCAGGATGTGTTCGGTATCCATCGCAGGATCGATTTCGATGGAATAGCTAAATTTGTCCGGAAATCTAACCTGTTGCAATACGAGATAGTTTTCAATGGTGTTCAATTCCTCCTCCAGTGTGATCTCTTCAGCCAGGGAATGACTCAGGATATTTCTGACCAGATCAGAAAAACGGGAAAGATAAATACTTGCTTTGATATCATCCTGCTTGACAATAAAATTCTGGATGCTGGTCAGAGAATTGAAAATAAAATGCGGGTTCATCTGGGATCTCAGCAGCTTTTGCCTGAATTCTGCTACCTGTTCCCGTGCCCTGGCCCTGTTCTGCCTGATCAGCAGGAATAGTAACAATACGCTCAGCGCTCCCATACCGATTACGGAAAACAGGATCAGCCGGTTCTGGTTCA
>JAFGNY010000097.1 GCA_016926765.1 Bacteroidales bacterium
GGATGCCGAGACCATCAGTCAGCAAAAGGGAACACCCACCCGCCCCGGGACAGAAAGTCCGTTTCGCAACCGTACGACGGAAGAAAACCTCGACCTGTTCCGGAGAATGACCGCCGGTGAGTTTGAGGAAGGCTCCCGGGTTTTGCGTGCAAAAATAGACCTGGCATCTCCCAACATGCACATGCGCGATCCAATCATTTACCGCATCATGAAAGCCAGCCACCACCGTACCGGCGATAAATGGTGCGTTTATCCGATGTACGATTTTGCGCACGGGCAAAGCGACTACTGGGAGGGCATTACGCATTCCGTGTGTACCCTTGAGTTTGAAGTACACCGTCCACTTTACGACTGGTTCATCGACCAGTTAAAGGATTCTGACTACCGGCCGCGGCAAATTGAATTCGCCCGCCTGAACCTGTCCTATACCATTATGAGCAAACGGAAGTTGCTGGAACTGGTAAAAGGAAAATATGTGACTGGCTGGGATGATCCTCGTATGCCCACCATCTCAGGCTTGCGTCGCAGGGGCTTCACACCCGAATCCATCCGGAACTTCTCCGACCGTATCGGTGTGACAAAGGTGGATGGCATGATAGATGTATCGCTGCTTGAGCACAGTCTGCGCGAACACCTCAATAAAACCGCCCAGCGGGTGATGGGGGTATTGAATCCGTTAAAAGTGGTCATTACCAACTATCCGGAAGACAGGGAAGAAGAACTCGAAGCCATCAATAATCCGGAAGATGAGGGGATGGGAACCCGAAAAGTACCATTCTCACGTGAACTGTTCATTGAACGGGATGACTTCATGGAAGATCCGCCCCGGAAATTCTTCCGCCTGGCTCCCGGCCGGGAGGTAAGGTTGCGGTATGCCTATTTTATCACCTGTACCCGTGCTGTTAAAGATTCATCGGGAGAGATCACCGAACTGCACTGCACATACGATCCCGAATCAAAAGGCGGCAACTCGCCCGACGGACGGAAAGTGAAAGCAACCCTGCATTGGGTCTCTGCAAAACATGCGGTAAAATCAGAAGTGCGACTCTATGACCGCCTGTTCAACGACGAAGATCCGTCAGGCCACGCTGACGTGGATTTCAAGGAATTCCTCAATCCGGAATCCCTGAAAATTGTGTCCGGATGCTACCTGGAACCTTTCGTGAATAACGCTAAACCTCTCGATCATTTTCAGTTTGAACGTCTTGGATATTTCAATATGGATTATGATTCCACAAGAGAGAAACCGGTATTTAACCGAACCGTTCCTTTGCGTGACTCCTGGACAAAAATGCAAAATGACCAGTAAGGTATTTCATTAAAACAGGATAGGAATTCCATTCCTGATCCTTATAATTCATTAAAAATCGGTTCATTTACCGATTCCTGACCTGTGTTAACCGAATGTTAAGCAGCCTTATCAGGGTTTATTCCTAAATTTGTTTTCTAAAATAAAACAAATCAACAAAATGGATAGAAACGAAGGATCGAACAGAAGAATGTTATTCGGATTATTCCTTATTGTTGTAGGGGTACTCTGGATTCTGGTGAAGCTGAATATCATTCCAAACACATGGATCGACATCCTGATTTCCTGGCAGATGCTCCTCATTGGCATCGGCATATTTTCATTTATTGCAGGAAACCGGACAGCAGGTACGATACTCATTTTCATCGGAGGTTTTTTCCTTATTGATGAGTTGGTTATGATCCCCTATTACCTGAGGCAAATCGGCTGGCCTCTGCTGACCATAGGGGTTGGAGTTGCATTACTGGTTTCGCATCGCAGCCGCGTTTCAATCCCCGAACAGGAACCTTCCAAAAAGGGAATGGACTATTTCGACGATTTTGTGATCTTTGGAGGCAGGGAAATTTTTATCAATTCAAAAAGTTTCCTCGGGGGAAAAATCACGACCATCTTCGGGGGTGCTGAGTACGATTTAAGACAGGCCATTCTTTCAGAAAACGGGGCTATCATTGATTGTATATCTATTTTTGGGGGAAGCGGATTCAAAGTTCCACCCGACTGGATCATTAAAAATGAAGTGACCACCCTGTTCGGGGCATTTACCGATAAACGCAGCACTTCCATCCATGAAATTGACGGAAATTCGTCAAAAACCTTGATAATTAAAGGATTCAGCGCATTTGGAGGTGTGGAGGTTAAACTCAAGTAGATATGGACTTCAAGCACCCATTCATTTCTAATCCCCGGCTGGGGATCTATTACCTGCTGGTCTGGGTTACCATTCTCACCGGAAGTGTTCTGCTGAAGTGGCTTGCATATGGTTTCGAACCGGGTATTGCTGTGACAGAGGGACTGGCCTTCCCATTCATGTTCGCTGTTATTGGTTCCTCCATCTGGTATGTGATAAAATACAGTTCACTCGAAAACTATTCGGTTGGCCGTATCATTCTTTCCCACCTCATCGCTGCCTCCATTATCATTTTTATCTGGCTCTATATTGGAATTGTGCTGATAAAACTGCTTCACCCCTATTCGGAGCAATGGATCGATAACAATCTGGCAGTTAACATCTTCGGGGGATACATGATGTACCTGACCTACGTTATCTTCTTCTATGCAGTCAGCTATTACCAGCGATTCAAAGAAAAACTGAAGAATGAGGGAAAGCTGAAAGCGCTGATCAAAGAGGCAGAACTCCATGCACTCAAGTCACAAATAAATCCGCATTTTCTTTTCAACAGTCTGAATAGCATCTCGTCGCTTACCATGACCAATCCCGAAAAGGCCCAGGAAATGGTGATCAATCTCTCCTCACTAATGCGATATTCATTGAAACACAACCAAATAGAGAAAGTCCCTTTCAGCGAAGAACTAAGGAATAATAAGCTCTATCTCCAGATTGAAAAAGTAAGGTTTGGCGCCAAGCTCAATCCCGTTTTCGACATCTGTGAGGACTGTCTCAATACATTGATCCCCAACATGATCCTTCAACCCCTGTATGAGAATGCCATTAAATACGGGGTTTACGAAGCAACCGAACCGGTTGATATTGTTACCCGTTCAAGATGTTACGATGATGTCCTGGAAATATCCATCACAAACAATTACGACAAAAACGCGGTTACCCGAAAAGGGGAAGGAATTGGATTGCGAAATATCCGGGACAGGCTCGAAATCATTTATGGCAATGCCAGGTTGATGATTATTGAAGACAATAAAACAGAATTCAGGGTAATTTTGGCTATCCCGCAAAAATAAACCGTTATGAGAGAAAAAATACGCACAGTCATAGTGGAAGATGAAGAACTGGCAAGAAACCTGTTGAAATCCTTTCTCAAGGAAGCAGATAACATAGAACTGGCAGGTGAATGCGAAAACGGGTTTGAAGGAGTAAAAATGATCAATGAGATAAAACCGGACCTGGTTTTTCTAGACATTCAAATGCCGAAGATCAATGGGTTCGAACTGCTTGAACTGCTCGATCACAAACCCCACATCATTTTTGCCACGGCTTATGATCAGTATGCACTGAAGGCATTTGATTACCATGCTGCCGACTACCTGTTAAAACCTTACTCAAAGGAACGTCTGCTCGAAGCCGTTGAGAAAGTGGCCGGACGAATTCAGGCCGAAGGCTCCGGATCTGATGTGGCGGACAGAATCAGCGATTATCCCAGGGAGGAATTTCTAAACCGCATTGTGGTCAAAGACCGGAGTAAAATACA
>JAFGNY010000098.1 GCA_016926765.1 Bacteroidales bacterium
CGGATGGAGAACTTTTTTATCAGTAACACCGCGGGAGTGGACAAAGAAGCCCTGGCCCTGTATGATGACAATCCAACGGCATCCCGTGAATTTCTGACCGACTACAGCTCAGCCATGGGCAATTATACCGTGAATACCTGGCGTGAACTCGGAGAGTACCTCCTGGTGAAATACCACGATGGAAACGTAAAAAAGGAGAAAGACGGCAAGTTTGAGCGGAATGAATGGGGCGTCCCCGTCATGCCCGATCAGCCCGGCTACCCGGAATGGTGGCTCCGCGAAATCGCACGGGAACACGGAGATCACGTGAAGGTGACTGGATCTTCACACTGATTTAGTGGTGACATGGTGACATGGTGCAGCAGTGAGGGGGTGAGGTAGTGTGATCGTACCATGGTGCGGTTAGGCAATCATGTAATGATGAGGTTTTTTTCGTTTTCTTCGTATCTTTGCGATACGAATGCCCCATATAACGCTATAACACATTGACATAATGGAAGATAATGCTTCTGCTTCCAGGAAATGGAAGATCTACATCTCGATCCTGGCCCTGATCATTCTTGCGTTGCTTTTCTGGCTCTTTATCCAGCGCTCTCAACTGCTGAAGCTGGTGGATGCCCGGGAGGTTGAAAAAGTGGAACTTCAAAAGGAGCTTGACTCCCTGATGTCTGAGCACAATACCATCAAGGAGATCTATGGCACTCTCTCCGATTCCCTTGCCTCAAAAGACAGCATCATCCAGGCAAATGCAATCGAAATCCGTAAATTGCTCGACACACAATATGAGTATTACAAGATCCGGAAAAAAATGGCCATGCTGCAGAAAGTAGCACAGGGATATGTTCAGCAGATGGATTCTCTCTATACCGTGAACCGGGAGCTGAAAGAGGAAAACGAACGGATCAGGGAGGTTGTGCGCACCGAACAGGGCAGGAACCAGAACCTGATCAAAGATAAGGAAGAGCTCACCCAGAAGATGAACCAGGCTGCCGTGCTCCAGGCTTATGGCGTCACCACTACCGCCTTTAAGGTTCGCGGAAACAACAGTATCGAAACCGACAAGGCCAACCGCACCGACAAGCTGAAAATCTGTTTTACGATCGGAGAGAACTCTCTGATTGAGCAGGGGACAAAGGTTCTCTATGTGCGGATCAGCCGTCCCGACAACGTGGTGGTGACCAAGAGCAAGTACGATGTGTTTGTTTTCAACGGACAGGAAATCCCCTATTCCATCCGCGAAGATATCAACTACCAGGGAAAGGCGATGCGTGTTTGTGTGGACTGGATCAAGCGCGATACGGATGCCCCGGCGATGAAAGGAAGATATCAGGTGGGTCTCTTTTTCAATGACCGCGAAATCGGACAGGGATCGTTTGAACTACGTTAGCTTTTTGCAGAATGTCAGCAACCAAGAGACCCCGGATCGGAATTCTGACGGCAGGCGGTGATTGCCCAGGCATCAATGCAGCCATCAGGGGTGTTGGCAAAACAGCCATTCTTGAACACGGGATGGAGGTCGTTGGCATTTCTACCGGCTTTCTCGGTCTGATCAACCAGGAATATACTATCCTGGATGAAAACCAACTTTCCGGAATTCTTACTGTAGGTGGGACGATTTTGGGAACTTCACGGGAAAATCCATTCAAGAAAACCAATTCTTTCTTGTCGGTCGACAAACCCAGGCTGATCAAAAAACATTACAAAGAGATGGGATTGGATGCCCTTGTATGCATTGGGGGGAACGGGACCATGAGAACGGCTGCCCATCTTGCCGAAGAGGGTCTCAATGTGATTGGGATCCCGAAGACCATTGATAATGACGTGTGGGGTACCGATGTCACCTTTGGGTTTGACTCGGCCCTGTGGATCGCCACCGATGCCATCGACCGGCTGCATACAACAGCAAACAGCCATAAACGGATCATGGTCATTGAAGTAATGGGTCATCATGCCGGCTGGCTGGCACTCTATTCGGGGATCGCGGGGGGCGGGGATGTCATCCTCCTTCCTGAAATTGAATTTGATATTGACATTGTTGCTAAGTGCCTGAAGAGACGGGCAATCAATAAAAAACCCTACTCCATCGTTGTCGTCGCCGAAGGGATTCCGATCAAAAAAGGGGAATCGGCCGCCAGATACATTGGTGAAGCAATTAAAAATAAAACCGGGCTCGAAACCAGGGAGACAATCCTCGGTTACATACAGCGCGGAGGGAGCCCTTCGCCTATGGACCGGGTATTAGCTACACGTTTTGGTGCGGCAGCGGTCGAACTCATCGCCAGCGAAAACTATGGCCAGATGGTGAGCCTGAGAGGAAACCAGATCAGCTCCATCCCTCTGTCAGAGGTTGGAGGAAAACTCCGGCTGGTTCCATTGGATCTGCCGTTGATCCATAAGACACGAAAGATGGGGGTTTGTTTTGGAGATGAGCCGGATTAAAATCCGAATTTGATATCTTTCACATTGAGCTGGAGAGTCACCGTTCCGTTCCACTCATTTTCTTCCACATGATAACAAAGGTCGAAGGGGAAGCCTTTATCAATGTGTGACATATGGTCTCCCTGCTGGAATGCGATGCCGGAAAATGGGCCTCCGTGCACATCCGGATGCACCACGTACAATTTCAGATGGTTCTTCCCAACGATCCGTGTGCCCCCGGCATTTACAACCCCTTTGGTAATGAATAGCGGGGCAAGGTTCCCCGGGCCAAAGGGAGCAAACTGCTTCAGAATATTGAAGAAACGGGAATGAATGGAGAAGAGGGGCAATTCGGCATCAATCTCAATTTCGGGGATTAACTCTACTCCTTGAAGTCTCTCAGTGGCGATCTCTTCAAAACGCTTTTGAAATGCCAACAGGTTTTCCGGCCGGAGAGAGAGGCCCGCGGCAAATTTATGTCCGCCGAAATGCTCCAGCAAATCACTGCAGGAGTCGATGGCATCGTAAATATCGAAATCCTTGATGGAGCGGGCCGAACCGGTGACAAAGGCGCCTGCCTGGGTAAACACAATAGTAGGACGGTAAAAAACCTCTGTCAGTCTGGAAGCAACAATGCCAATGACTCCTTTGTGCCACTCGGGATTAAAAACAACGGTTGAACGGGCATATTTCAGCTTCTCATCGCGATGGATCATCTCGATAGCCTGCTGGGTAGCAAGTGCATCCAGTGTTTTGCGTTCCGTATTGTAACTGTCGATCTGTTTCCCGATCTCCCGTGCCTGTTTAAAATTATCAGCGATCAGCAGTTCTACTGAATTCCGTCCGCTTTCGATCCTGCCGGCGGCATTGATCCTAGGGCCTACCAGAAAGACGAGATCTGAGACGGTTAGTTCCCGGTTAAAGAAAAGATTGCCGTCCTCTTCATCTTTTTTCTGGATGTTTGCATAATTCAGAACCGCTTCAATCCCCGGCCGTGGCCGTATGTTTACCAGTTTCAGACCATAATAGGCCAGGATCCGGTTTTCCCCGGTGATATCGACAATATCGGATGCAATACTGACGACCACCAGATCGAGGTACTCTTTCAGCTCTTCAAACGGGATATCATTCTTCAAGGCATAGGCCTGGATCAGTTTAAAGCCGATGCCGCAACCCGAAAGCTCTTTGTAAGGATAACTGCAATCAGAGCGTTTTGGGTCGAGCACAGCAAAGGCATCCGGAAGCACTGCTCCGGGGCGGTGATGGTCACAGATGATGAAGTCGACCCCATTCGCTTTCGCCTGCTTTACCATCTCAACAGCTTTGATCCCGCAATCGAGAGCGATCACCAGAGAAAATCCCTCCTCTTTGGCGTATTGGATCCCTTTGTCTGAGATCCCGTATCCTTCATTGTATCTGTCGGGGATATAGAAATCGATTTTGTCCGTGAATTTCCGCAGAAAGAGATAAACCAGCGCAACGGCAGTAGTCCCATCCACATCATAATCGCCATAAACCAATAGTCTCTCTCCCTGCTGCAAGGCCTTTTCAATCCGGCGGATTGCTTTGTCCATATCTTTCATCAGGAAGGGGTCATGGAGATCTTCCAGACGAGGGCGAAAAAAAGCCTTTGCCTGCTCAAATGTCGTGATTCCACGTTGGACCAATAGGTTCGCAAGGTGTTGGTCGATGTTCAGTTCCTGGGCAAGCTCCCCAATAACTTTCTCATCTCCACGCTCTTTAATGATCCAACGCTTTTCCATGGAGTAAAATTCCTTCTGTAAAAGTACAAAAAAGTTACCAGATGCCGGATGCCGGATGCCGGATGCCGGAGAAAATTTCCTGACATCCGTCCAGTGATCATGCCTCTGGGTGATCAACAGCAACCATGTCAGAAATCAAGTGATCCGGTATCGGGGATCAGGTGATCGGATAATCCAGGATCAAAACTCCGCATTTTTCGGTGTACGTGGAAAGGGAATCACATCCCGGATATTGCTCATCCCAGTCACAAAGAGGATCAGCCTTTCAAATCCCAAACCAAAACCGCTGTGGGGAGCTGTACCGAAACGGCGTGTATCGAGATACCACCAGACATCTTTTTCAGGAATTTTCAGCTCGTTGATCCTCCGGATCAGCCGTTCGTAATTCTCCTCCCTCTGAGATCCTCCGATAATTTCGCCAATCCTCGGAAAGAGGACATCCAATCCCCTGACGGTTTTGTTATCGTCGTTCTGTTTCATGTAAAATGCCTTGATCTCTTTGGGGTAGTCGGTAAGCATCACCGGGCGCTGAAAGTGTTTTTCCACCAGGTAGCGTTCGTGTTCGGCCTGGAGGTCAGAGCCCCAGTCGACCGGAAAATCCCATTTCTGTCCCGAAGCCTTCAGAATCCCGATCGCTTCTGTGTAAGTCAACCGTTCAAACCGGCTTTCAATAACATGCCGTAGTCGTTCTATCAGCTCGTTGTCATACATCCTGTTGAGGAATTCAAGATCCTCCATACAATGTTCCAACGCATAGGTCATCAGCGATTTCAGGAAATCCTCAGCCAGATCCATATTGTCGTGGATGTCGTAAAAAGCCATTTCGGGTTCTATCATCCAGAATTCAGCAAGATGCCTTGGTGTGTTGGAGTTCTCGGCCCGGAAAGTGGGGCCAAAGGTATATACCAACGAAAGAGCCATGGCGCCAAGCTCGGCTTCCAATTGTCCTGAGACCGTTAGGTTTGTCTCCTTTCCAAAGAAGTCTTCCGCAAAGTTGACTTTTCCGTCAGCTGTAAGAGGCGGAGCAACCGGGTCGAGGGTGGTGACGCGGAACATCGCTCCGGCCCCTTCGGCATCCGAACCGGTTACAATGGGAGTATGAATGTAGTAAAATCCATGATCGTTGAAATATTTGTGAATCGCGAATGCCATCGCATGACGGATCCTGAGAACAGCGCCAAAAGTATTGGTACGCGGGCGAAGGTGGGCAATCTCCCGCAAAAACTCCAGGGTATGTCCTTTTTTCTGTAGGGGATAGGTTTCCGGATCGGCCGTTCCAAAGAGTTCGATCGACCGCGCCTGGATCTCCACATGCTGCCCCTGGCCCATCGACTCCACCAAAACCCCTTTAACGGCAATTGCCGAACCGGTGGTGATCTCCTTCATCAGCTTAAGCACTTGGTTTGAAATACCAAAATCGTCTATCAGGTTCTTTTCCTCCGGGAGTCCAAACATGGATTTGGCTAGTGTGGGAAAATCAACGAAAATCTGGATATTCTTAATAATGGAACCGTCGTTCAGTTCAATGAAAGCAAAATTTTTCTTACTGCGCTGGGTCCGTACCCAGCCTTTGACAAGGACCTCGGTACCATAATCCCTTGATGTTAGCACATCCACCACTTTCGATCTTCTGAGATGTTCCATTTCCGAAAAATTAGATTGCAAATTTAGTAAAAGTTTGGTTTTATACCCCTCCCCAACCCTCCCCTTCAGGGGAGGGAGGAAGTCCCCTTTAGGGGATTTTGGGGTTTATTGATTGAGAAAATTCCAATACCTTTATAGGCTCAAACCGAAGTACTATGACTGAAGAAACCCTGAAACCCCGTAAACGGCATCGCGGAGAGGCGATCTGGTCAATCATCTGGAACCTGATCTTTCTGTTTATCGTCAATAAAGTTCCCGATTGGGACCTCCCATTCATCACCGACCGGTACACCATGGTGCTCTGGATTTTTAACCTCAACATTATCGTTCAGATTGCAGGCTGGACCCTGATCCTTCTGCTGGATTTCCGCTGGGTATGGCATCTGGTCAGGGCTGTTCTCGATGCGGCAAGCCTGGTCGTTCTCCTGGTGCTTTATTTCCTTTATCCCTTTGATTTTTCGATGATCGGAGGGGCTTCCTGGCTGGATATCGTATTGCCTGTGATCTTTATCATTGGGATGGTTGTTTCAGGGATCGGAGTGGTCATTCACCTGATAAAATTGATTTTCCGCCGATCGCCTGATTCAAACTGACCCTACGACATCGTAGAACAAGAAAAAAGTGTATCCTAATCCGGGTTTTGTTTTTTAAGTTGATGTGTAACAATAAATAAAATTGGCCTTATTTTTCGACATCGATCCTCCTGAAACGTGGCTTTCACCTGATGCCTCCCCTGTCATCATTGCCGGCCCCTGCTCAGCAGAAACGGAAGAACAGGTCATAGAAACCGCACGGGAGCTGGCGAAGATACCAATGGTAAGGGTGTTCAGGGCCGGATTGTGGAAACCCCGGACGCGGCCAAGCCAGTTTGAAGGAGTGGGTGACACAGGCCTTCAATGGCTCAGCAGGGTAAAACAGGAGACCGGGTTAAAAATCATCACGGAGGTCGCAAGCCCTGTCCACGTAGAAAAAGCCCTGGGCGCGGGTTTTGATATGGTGTGGCTGGGAGCCCGAACGGTGGTTAACCCCTTTTCGGTACAAGAGATCGGCGAGGCACTGAAGGGTTCCCATATCCCCGTACTGATAAAAAATCCTTTGAACCCGGATCTCACAACCTGGCTGGGAGCTCTCGAACGAATCAGCCGCGCCGGGATAAAAAAACTGGTAGCTGTCCACCGGGGATTCTCCTATTATAAGCATTCGCCATACCGCAATGACCCGATGTGGGAGATTCCAATTGAACTGAAACGGCTCTTTCCCGAACTACCTGTGTTTGTGGATCCCAGTCATATCTGCGGTAATGTGGAGCTGCTCTCGGTCATCTCTCAGCGAGCAATTGACCTGGAAATGAACGGGTTGATGATTGAATCGCACATCCGGCCACAAGAAGCATTGACTGACCGCCAACAGCAAATCACCCCCGAAAACCTCTCAAACCTGTTATCGGGACTGATTTTCCGGAAGCCGTCGGGAAGTCAGGAGTTCCAGAGCCAGCTGGAGGAACTTCGGTCGGAGATCGATAAGATTGATCAGCAGCTGATCGATATCATAGCTCAGCGGATGGGCATCGTGGAACAGATCGGGAAATACAAAAAAGTAAATAAAATTACCATCCTTCAGCTTAAACGCTGGAATCAGATCTTCCGGGAACGGATCAAAGACGGTGAGGAATTGGGGTTATCCCGGGAATTCATTATGAAACTCCTCGAGATTGTCCACGAAGAATCCATTCAGCGACAAATCAATGTCATGAATAAAAAAGAGTGATCACATCCACTTCCGTGCCTTGAAGTAGATGATCATTGCGATAGCAAGCACGGCCATCCCCATAGTAAGAATTACAAACGAGTAAGGATGCCTGGCAAAGGGCAGGTCAATGTTCATACCATACAAACTCGCGATAAATGTAAGCGGCAGCAGAATCGATGAGATCAGCGTGAGGATTTTGATCACCTCATTGGTTTTGTTCACCTGGAGCGAATCAAATGTACGTGAGTATCCCCGTATCAGTTCACCGGCGTCTTCAACCATATCCCAAATCTTCTGGTAGTAGTCAAGGATATTTCCCCAGTAATCAACCATATTTTCTGCAAAGCCTGGAATGGATCCTGACTGAAGCCGGTTGAAAAGGGCGATCTGGGGTTTGAACATTGTATTGAGAAGTACCACATTTTTCTGGGTGATACTGATCTTTTCGATCGTTTTCTCTGCCTTCCTGTTGAACAGGGATTTCCCGCAACTATCCACTGCTTTTTCAACCTTCTCGACCAGCGATTGCGTCTCCTTCATCAGACGTTCCAGAACCTTGTAAAGAAGGGCGTCAGAACTGCCGATTTCCATCTTCTTCCCAGCTACAGTGCCCGATTTCTCCTGGCTGAACATATCCTTCACAAGCCAGTGCGATTTGCCGATGGTTATCAGGTAATCTTTCCCCCAGAAGATCTTGATCTCTTTGGTATCCACAAAGGTTTCCGAAGAGTCGAAACTGGGAAAGTGAAGGATCAGGAAATAGTAGTCGTCATACACATCGATTTTTGGCCTTAGATTGATCACACTCCGGCAATCATCAAGGTCGAGTGGATGGAAATGGTACTGATCTTTCAGGATCTCCAGGTCTTCCTCCGTGGGTCTGACGATGTGTGACCATCTTAAGGTTCCGTATTTGATGGTTTCAATCATGGCAGGACCTCCTTTCCGGTTAGCAGGTTTTCAGGCGTACGGGTGTGCAAAAATACAAACCCTGGTCGAAATAAGCATCATTGCCTTTAATTATTCCAGCGAAAAGTACTGATCATGTGGTCAATATCCTGCTGCAGAAATTCAATTACAGGAGCCAGTGAGTCGTTGTTGGGTATGATATTGAAATAGAGAGCTCCCCGGACAAACGTTGAGAGGCTGTCGGTAAGATAGAACTGGTAGGGAGAGGCGGCTTCCGTCCCTTTGATCGCAAAAGTAAGTCCATAAACACGGAAGCCTGGATTGAGAAACTGCTGCTGGGTAATAGCATTGGCCTTAGGAATATGTTTATTGACCAAGGTGCGTGAGTCTTCCAGGTAGTTGTTTAAATTGTCATGGATTACCTTATAGCTGATATGCAACTGTGCTTTGTATGCCGGATAGCTGATGTTGATCCAGTAGGGTTCAGCCAGTCCCGAAGTATCGGGAAAGATGGTGGCATAGATCGGATACTCAAAAGTAAAAGGGAAAGTGGTATCAAACTGCTGGTACTCATGCTCCGGAAGGTCTATCCTGAAATACCCTCTGGGTTTGGGGGTGTAGCCGGATTGACAGCCGGCCAGCAGGAATACTAAGATTATAACGACTAATAGGTGTTTCATTGGTGGAAAATAGCGAAATAGCGAGAAGCGAAATAGCGAAATTTCACCATTTCGCTATTTCACCATTTCGCTCTATTTAAAAAGGCAGGTCATCATCCGGGGCGGCTGTTTCAGTGTCAGATGTTTCAGGAGCACTAATCGTTCCGCTTCCGTTTTCTTCAAACGCGCCATCCCTTCTCGGTCCTCCGCCAAGCATGGTCATGCTGTCACCCAGGATCTCAAAGATGAATTTCTTTTGTTTGTTCTCATCTTCGTATTCCCTTCTACGAATCCGTCCTTCAATATAGACAGATGATCCTTTTCTGAGATATTTTTCGGCAACCTCAGCCAATCCTCGCCAAAGCACAATATTGTGCCATTCGGTATGGGTTGTTCGCTCTCCTTCGCGGTTCTTATACCCCTCGGTGGTAGCCAGCGAAAACGAGACCTTTTTTACGCCATTGTCAAATGTCTGAACCTCCGGGTCCCTCCCAAGATTTCCAACCAAAATCACTTTGTTTACTCCGTTTGCCATTGCTTCAATGTTTTAAATGAATGATTCCGTTTAACAAAATTACACTTTTTTCCCGCTTACGGGTGTTGTTTGACATTAATCGGGGTTAGGGGTAAAAGGTTTTATCCTGAAGTCAATTTTTTTTACTTTTTTTTTATTTTTTCCTCCCTGGATTCGGGTAACTGGATGACTGGATGCTATTTAGTACTCCCTGCCAACTGCTTATTGCCAACTGCTATTTGGTCTTCCTTTTGTCGAGCAGGTCGTCAACGATATCTTCGATCAGGACCATTCCTTCCAGCTGGTTTTCGGCATTGATGACGGGAACGGAGAGGAGGTTGTATTTAGAGATAATTTCGGCGAGCGTGTCAATTTTGTCGGTATCCAGAACCGTCATTGGTTTCTTCACCATGATCTCGGAAAGAAGTTTCGAGGGATCGGAAATCACGAGTTCTGCAAGGGAAATGGCCGAAATAAACCGGTCATCATCATCTGTAACGAAGAGGGTATGGATGTGCATGGGTTCAGGCTGTCCTTTTCTGATCACCGAGATGGCTTCTTCCACACTGAGGTCAGCCGAAAGGGTATAGACTTCGGTATTCATGATGCTTCCCACTTCATTATCATCGTATTCAAGAAGTTCCCTGACCTCCTCCGAGGATTCTCTTTCCATCTCTTTTAGCAGCAATTCCACTTTATGATCTTCCAGTTCATCAAGGATATCGGCGGCCTCATCTGCATCCATTTTTTCAAGAAGATCTGCCGCTTTTTCAAGAGGCAGGCTTTCAATGATCTGAACCTGGGCATTTGGTTCCATCTCTTCAAGCACATCGGCGGCATGTTCTTCATCCAGCGCCGCAAAGACGTAGGTACGTGTGGCTTTATCAAGGTCCTCAATGATGTCAGCCAGATCAGAAGGGTGAAGGGTAGTGAGTTTTGAAGTGGATTTTGACAGGAATAATTTGGATGTCGCAATATCCACCGATTCAATATCGTCCCAAAGAATCTGCTGAACAGGGATATGCATCCCGAACCAGCTGCTGACCTGTTCCATGACCGCCAGAAATCCATGTTTCCTTAGCCAGCCGCTGAATCCAACATCCACAGCAATGGCAAAGGATCCGGAAGGAATATAGACCAGCCTGATATCCCAGACTTTTTCCAGCTTTTTATCATTGATATCCACGATCCGGCGAAACAGGATACTCTCTTTCAGCCAGATCACATTGGAGAGGTAGGCGGTGGAAATCTCTTCAATTTCGGAACCAAAGATCCGTAAAGAACGGTTTTCCTGGATGATCTCCAGGGAGGAGAAGTCCAGTACCCGTTCGTACATCCCAACCTTCACCTTTACCGCGATCACCTTGGGCCTCACAGGTTTCCCCGGAGAGGGGTCCAGGGCAGCAAGGTCTACCAGAAAGTCTTTTACCTTCCCGGTGATGTTCCCATCGGAAGAGTAAAACTTTCTGCCCAGTACCTGGCTCAGGTAAAATGTGGTTTGTGTGGTCATGTAACAAAGGTATACTATTCCCTGGATATGTCAACAGGCGTTTCAGGATATTGCCTTGGGAAGTGTGACAGTGAAGGTAGTCCCTTTCCCTTCAATACTTTCAACCTCAATGTTTCCGCCGTTCTTTTCAAGATATTCCTTGCAAAGCAACAAGCCGATCCCGGTACCCTTTTCCCCCCGGGTGCCTGCTGTCTTATACAGTTCGTCAATACTGAAAAGCTTTCTGATTCCCTCCGCAGAAATACCAACACCTGTATCCTTTACAACTGCTTGAATCGTGTTGGCAGAATCGATCGCAGCAACTTCGATGAATCCCTCGTCAGGGGTAAATTTGATCGCGTTGGAGACCAGGTTACGAAAAACGGCGAGCATCATATTCTTATCGGCCCTGACACGAAGTCCGGTCGGAATCCTGTTGATCAGCGTTTGTTTTTTCAGGAAAGCAGCTGTCTGGAGAAGATTCATCACCTCATCAACCAACTCTGCAAGGTCAATTAGAGTCATCTCAAGCTGGATCGTACCGGTTTGCAGCCTGGCCCAGTTAAGCAGCTGTTCGAGAAGCGCAAATGCGTTCAGGGCAGATTTGTGTGTGTTTTCGATTGCGAGCGTACGTTCTTTCGGAGAAAGGGAGTTAAACTCGGTTTTCAGGAGGTCGGAAAACCCGATGATGGTGTTGAAAGGATTTTTCAGGTCGTGTGCAATGATTGAGATGAAGTTTTTCAGCGTGTTGTTGGATGTCTGTAACTCTTTGTTCATTTTCCTGAGACGGCTTTTCTGGCGGGCAAACAGGAATACAAATACCAGAGCA
>JAFGNY010000099.1 GCA_016926765.1 Bacteroidales bacterium
CACCGGTAATCAGAAGGATTAACGCCCCGATGATGATCGCCACCGTGGAAGTTTCACCGATTGACCCCGGAATAAATCCAAGGAACATATCCATCGGACTGGGGATCTTTTCCACCTCACCGATCATCGCATGTCCCAGAGGGGTTGCACCTGAAAAAGCATCCAGCTTGTCGGCGATCCAAACTTTGTCACCCGACATCTCCTTGGGGTAAGCAAAAAAGAGGAAGGCCCTGGCTGTAAGTGCCGGGTTGAGAATGTTCATCCCGGTACCACCAAACACCTCCTTTGCAAAGACTACAGCAAACGCAGTAGCCAGTGCCACCATCCACAAAGGGGTATCGGGAGGCACGATCAATGGGATCAGCATCCCTGTTACCAGGAATCCTTCGTTCACTTCATGTCCCCTTGCCTGTGCAAAACCAAACTCAATAGCGAGCCCGGTTACATATGAAACAATCACAATAGGCAGGACTTGTAAAAACCCAAACCAAAAGTTCTGCCAGAGGGTCGCCTCCATCCCAATGGAAATGAAGTGCTGGTAACCAACATTCCACATCCCGAAAAGCATCGGTGGCATCAGGGCAATCACCACGATACTCATTGTCCGTTTCAGGTCAACCGCATCCCGGATATGACTTCCGGCAAAGGTCACCTTGTTTGGGACAAAGAGAAAAGATTCAAATGCTTCAAAAGTCGAATGAAGCTTCGAAAACTTTCCTCCTTTCTCAAAATTGGGTTTTATCTTATCGAGAAATCGTCTCAGTCCTTTCATTCCTATCAATCGTTTGAAAAGTGATTTTAGGTCGTTTCTATCCGTAAAAATTCCAGCCCTTTTCGTACAATAGTCTGGATTTCAATTTTAGATGTATCGATGAATTCAATCAAAGCAAAATCTTCCGCGTCGATCTCATAAATACCAAGGTTTTCCATGAGGTCGATGTCTTCCACAAGAATCGCCTTGATCAACTGCATCGGGTAGATATCGAATGGGAAGACCTTTTCATATTTCCCTGTCATGACAAAGGCTCTCTCGGCTCCATGGAGATTGGTATCCAGGTTGTATCTCTTCCCGGGCTGTAATTTGGAAAAAAACATGCCGGAAAAGCTGTATTTGTTCAGTCCCGGCATCGCCCACCCGAGAAATTCAAAGTGATTCCCTTCCGGTATTACTGTGATCTGTGAATCATAAAATCCGGCGTACCCGTTTTCGTCAATCCTGGATCCTGTAAGCACATTCCCACTGATAAACCTTGGTTTCCCCTCCTTCAGATTGTCTTTCACCATTCCTTCAATACATGCCCCGGAGAGGCTTTTATAGTAAGCCGGTTTTTCAATCATCGGGCCGGTCAGAGCAAAGATTTTCGTTGCATCGTAGATTCCTGAACGGAATAACCGCCCGATGGTCAGAACCTCCTGCGGACGCAGGTACCAGACGACATCTCCTTTGTTGATAGGATCCAGCAGTGTGATCTGGGTGCTGACATTGCCTGTGGGATGCGGTCCAGTGAACCGGTTGATCTGAACTCCCCGGGTTTCAAGAAAAACACTGGAAGTGGAATGATCTTCCAGCACATTCAGGTGAACCTTCCCGGAAGTAAGTTTTCGCAGTGCGTCAATGCCGGTCTGGAACACTTCACCCTGACCTTCCACGATGAAATTGTAATCAGGAGCCAGAGGACTGGTATCAAAAGCCGGGATAAAAATTGCCTTCGGGCTTTCCTCCGGTTTGGCAATGATACTGAATGGCCGCTGCCTGATCACAGGCCATATCCCGCTTTTCAGCATCTTTTCAATGATCTGTTCACGAGGTAACACGTTGGGATCCGCTTTCCCAAAATCGATTGTCTCATTGGTTTCCGCCGCTTCAATAACAATCTCCAGCAACAGGCGTTTCTTCCCCCTGCGGATCTCTTTCACCCTTCCGCTAACCGGTGCAGTAAAAAGAATCTGCTCCCTGTATTTATCGAAGTAAAGAGGTGTTCCTGCTTTTACTTCCTCCCCTTCCTGTACCAGAACCTTAGGGAAAATGCCGGTAAAATCAGTGGGTTTTGCAGCATAAGTTCTGGGACTGCATCGGATGACTTCCCTTTGAGCTTCACCAACAAGTTGAATATCAAGGCCTTTTCTGACTTTTATGATTGCAGACATAATAAGCACGTATCTATATAAAATCCAATTGCAATTTTACAAAAAAAATATTGTTTCATTCTCCTTTAAACTCCGGTTTCCGCTTCTCATAAAACGCCTTGAGCCCTTCCTGGTAATCTTGGCTGGTACCGGCTATCCTTCTGAGCATGTCAATATGCTCGAACGTTTGCGGAGAGATAGGCATGGCATTTCCAAGGATATTCAGTTGTTCTTTGATTACCCGGATGCTGAGAGGTGAATTTGCGATGATTTTTTGAGCGAGGGTCTGGGTAAATTCCTGAAGTTCTTCTGCAGGGACGATATGGTTCAGGATGCCCAGGGTAAGAGCCTTCTCGGCAGGAATCGCTTCGGCTGTGAAAAACATCTCCTTGACGGTATGGGATCCGATAATATCAAGAAATTGCAGGATGCCGGAAGTATTGTAAGGCACTCCTATTTTGGCCGGGGTGATTGCCAGAGAGGTGGTTGCCGTTCCGATCACAATATCGCACACGAAGGCAATGTTGCATGCCCCTCCCCAAATGCTTCCCTCGGCCATGGCAATGACAGGCGCCGGAAATTCCATGATATTCCGGATCACTGTTTGCAGCGGATTGTCATAGGCCAGGGGATCTCTGCCGTCGCGGGGCAACTCATCTATATTAAATCCGGCCGACCAAATTTTTGCCCCTTTGTTGGCCCGGATGACTACTACCCGTGCTTTACGGAGTAGCATCTCATCCAGCGCATCAATCAGGTGGTAAAGCAATTCAACGCTCAGAGCATTGCGTTTTTCATCATGGTTCAGAGTGATCCAGCCGATTTTATCTTTGTATTCAGTCAATACCAGACTCATAGAAGATCCATTTAAACTCCATCAAATGTAAACAGTTCACGAAATAAAACAAAGAAGAATCTACAGGCTATCTCACGGGATTCTCTATTTTTGTTCTGCAAACAAACACCCGCGATCCTCTTATGAAAATCATGACAACTGCCATCCTATTGGTAATCACTCTTTTGGTAGTTCCCCTGATCAGTTACCTATTCGGTACTGCCCCCGGAGAATCGGAATGGGAAGCGATCCACACCCTGCTTATCATCCTGGGGGTTGCAGTTGCCTATGCCTTTATCGTGGGAGAACTCTCCGGGAATAACAGTCAGGTCGACAAACTCTGGAGTATTCTTCCCATCGTATATGCCTGGGTGGTTGCCAGCTTTGGTGATTTTTCCCCGAGGTTGGTGCTGATGAGTGTATTGGTTACCCTATGGGGAGTAAGGCTGACAACCAACTTTGCCCTGAAAGGGGCGTTTTCCTGGCGGTTCTGGGCAGGGGAAGAGGATTACCGCTGGCCCCTCCTCCGCCAAAAGCCTGAATTCAAACCCCGCTGGAGATGGACCCTGTTCAACCTCTTCTTCATTTCGGGATACCAGTTGACCCTGATCCTGTTGTTTACCCTCCCGATGATAATCGCGTTGCAGTTCAATTCGGTTCCTTTGGGAATATTCGACTGGGTAGTCGCCGGGCTCATGCTTTTTTTCATTGGATTTGAAACAGTTGCCGATATCCAGCAATGGAACTTCCAGAGTAAAAAGTGGGCGAAGATCCGGGCTGGTGAAAAACTGACCGGGGATTACCAGAAGGGATTTCTCGATAAAGGATTATGGGCATATAGCCGCCACCCCAATTACCTTGCCGAACAGGCTATCTGGGTCTGTTTTTACCTGTTCAGCATTCCTGCCAGCGGAGAGTGGTTTAACTGGAGTATTGCCGGCTGCCTGCTGTTGATTGTCCTCTTTCAGGGCAGTTCACAGTTTAGCGAAGAGATCAGTGAAGGAAAGTACCCCGAGTACAGTGACTATCAGAAACGGGTGCCGCGGTTTTTCCCGCGAGGCAGGAAGACAGTGAGTTAGGAAGGTAGGAGGGTTGGAAAGTAGGAAGGTATATGGGCGTGAAGGGATGAGGATATGAGACGAAAGGGTGCGGCATTCCGCGCCTGGCAAACTGAAATAAAAAAACCAATGGAAAAACTGATCTCCTGCTGCGGACTGAACTGCGCTGCCTGTGAAGCGCGGATCGCGACCCTCAATGACGACCAGGCCCTGCGCGAAGCCACGGCCGAAAAGTGGCGCACTGAATACAACGCTCCCGGCATCACAGCCGACATGATCAACTGTACCGGCTGCCGGGCCGCAGGGGTGAAGATCGGCCACTGGCACGAATGCAAAATCCAGTTGTGTGCAACGGAAAAAGGTTATACGACTTGCGGGGAATGTGCTGATCTCGAAACCTGCGAGATTGTGGCTTTCGTCCATAAAGTAGCCCCGGAAGCACTGGAAAACCTGAAAGGCTTGAATTGACGCATGTCTTTCCCGGTCACCGGATGATCACGTCAAACCGTTTCGTTTTTGTCGCCTCCTCCAGGCAGGATCTCCTGTAAATGGAATCCCCTCTGATATTTCCCTTTTATTCGCTATTTTTACCCTTTTATTCGTACTCATGTGTCACAGAGTCTGCCTTGTAAGCATTTCCTTGTTTTTCCTGATCCTGTGGATCCCGGGAACGACGTTTACACAATCCCCGTCAGGGGATTTTTCTGCGTCAGCAGAAATTTCAGTGGCTGAGGCCATTTCCCTTGCTCACCGGGTTGTGGGAACCCGTGTTAATGAATTTATTTTTCAGAATTTCGATACAGATACCATCCGGGATGTATTCGAGATATCTTCATCGGACGGGAAAATCCTCATCCGGGGAAACTCAGGTATTGACCTGGCTTCGGGGCTGAACTGGTACCTGAAACACTATTGCCACGCTCAATTCACGGTTATTGATCAACAGCTTAGCTTGCCCGGTGAGTTCCCCTTGCCGGATTCCCTGATAGTTATCCGAACTTCTTACCGGTTCCGGTACTTTTTTAACGTATGCACTTTTAGCTATACCATGGCATGGTGGGAGTGGAAGGAGTGGGAGCGCCAGATCGACTGGATGGCCATGAACGGGGTCAATCTTCCGTTGGCGATCACCGGCCAGGAAGAGGTCTGGCACGAAGTGTACCGGGAACTCGGACTCACGGAATCGCAGATCGACAGTTTTCTGGTCGGCCCGGCATACCTTCCCTGGGGATGGATGGGGAATATCGATGGGTTTGGCGGTCCTTTACCCGCCTCCTGGAGAGAAAGCCATGCCGCATTACAGCAGAAGATACTGGACCGGGAACGGGCACTCGGGATGACTCCGGTGCTGCAGGGGTTTACCGGTCATGTACCG
>JAFGNY010000100.1 GCA_016926765.1 Bacteroidales bacterium
GAGGGGATTTGGATAGGTATAGACATCGGTCACGTGAAGTGAAGGATCTTCAAACACAAAGAAGGTGATCGTCTGTTCAGAGGAGTTATTGTACATGTCCCACGCCCTTACGGTTAGCGTATGGAAGCCTGTTGACAATCCGCTGTATGGATAGAGAACGGTTCCCTCTCGATAATCATTCATGGCAGGGGTATAATATGCGTTAAGAATTGCCGCTTGTGACCAGTTCTCATCGAGCGCTGCCAGAATCTCATGGCCGATCCCCAGACCAACATGGTTGATCCCGTCTTCATCAAAAAGATCCACGATCAACAAAGGGTTTCTGCCGACCTGACCGCCCGGCACGAAACTTTTTGAATCCAGATAAAGGGAGATCTCCGGTCCCTGGTTGTCGGGATTGATGAACGGGTCCATTCCTCCAATGATCACGGAGTCATCATATCCATTGCCGTCGGAAGTCTCCGAACAGGCATAGTAGCTGATCTTGCCAAATCCGAAGTAGGGCGAAATCCCCCTGGGAACAATGAAGGAGAAGGAGAACTCCCCTCCTTCAATTTTCGCAGGTCCGTCGCTTAACAAGTCATTCTGGATCTGGAAATACTCCTTGTAGCTTTTCGGTTGGTTTGCAAGCGTACGGTAGGTGACGGGTTTGTCAAAGACTTTCGCATCCAGAATTCCGTTGAAGCTCACCGCTTTGTTACCTGAAGGATCCAGGATCTCCCCTTCAACAGTCACCACCGATAATCCCAGTAAGGTATCCGGTGAAACACCGGCCGGTTTGCCGTTGATCGCTGTCGTCACCACCGTGTATTCAGGAAATGCAATTTGCTGGGCAGGGTCTCCGAGCAGCACAAAATTCCGTATGTTGCTGTTATTATGATTATTATTCTTCGATATCTTCAGGAGGTCTCCCATCGTCAGATAATTTCCATCCGTATCACGATCCATAAGATGCCGGAAAAAGGAGGTGTCCAGCTGGAAATTTGAGGAGGCCAGCGCCATCCTGGTGGTGGTATAAATTGCGATGGCACCTGCCTGGGGTTTCACGATCACCATCTCCCCGGCACTGAACCGTTCGGGGTTGTCAAACCGGCTAAACTCGCAGGTTGCGGTGACAAAGACAGGTAATTTATTGGCATTCGTCCAGCTTTCAATATCCGGGATCGTAAGCACTTTCTCTTCGCTCCAGGCATCTTCACCCCCGTGCCCGGTATAATTCACGATCAGGCTGCCATTATTTACTGCTCCGTTAATCGCTTTGTTGACCAGTGGATAACGGGGGCCTGAAGGTGTTTTGACCAACTGATAGGCATCCAGGTATATTTTATTCACATTATAAACCGGATAGTTCGTTGCAACGATATTACACAACTCTTCAGCCTGATGCAAATGGAGGTTCGTATCCTCGTCGTCTGCAACGAAGGTCATGATATTCCTCCAGTCCGACTGCACCGTATCAGATTTCTCTGCATAATGGGTAATCTTGTTCACGATGGCCTGCGCTTGCTCAACTGTTGACACAGGAAACCTTCCCATGCCAAGATTGAGGGTCCCTGTGGACCCCTGTCCCGAATCCTCGTCCATGATTCCAAAATAGTCGTCGGTAACAAATGTATAAATGTACTTGAACGACTCTTCCGACTCAAAGGTTGGGACAAAGTTGGTGTTTTCAGGAATCCTGTCCTTATAATCATAGGATCCATCCCCCAGAAGTAAAACATACCTGGGCTTATCCTGATCGGCAGCACGAAGGTATAACATCCTCACAAAATCACGGATCGCAGTAATGTCCTGTTGTCCGGATGCAAATTCCTGATAGATTTCATCTGTCTCCGCAACAACCACCGATATGCCTGTCGTATTCCGGTGAAATGTTGCCAACTCTTCTGCCAGGTTCCTGAAAAGAGGGTGAGTGACAATGATCAACGTGGCTGGAGTCAAGGCATGCAGATTCTGATTGGGAACCATTCCGATGGGAATTACCTGATAGTATTCTGAGCCGTCGAATGCAACGAACTCTTTCAGAACAGGCGTCGGCAGGATGAAATCGTAAAACTTCGTCGTGGCGTTCCATATCCCCTGTATCTCTCCGATAGCGCCCGGATCCGTTACATCCCATACCATCATATTCTCCGGTGTCGCCGTAATGCGAAAAAGGGAATTCCTCCCTGCCATGATGGAATTAGGATCCCGGAAGGAAAACTGAGGGCCAACCCACTTCAGGAACCGCTGAGCGATCACCTCGATATAGTTCAGCCAGGCAATGGAACCCGGGGTTGGTAACGAATATTCCAACTGAATGGTTGTCTGGTCCTGGTTCAGCGTGGTGGAGGTTGCACGCAATTTAGGCCGCGCATATACGCTGGTAGATCCCGGGTCAGTGGAGTCCATAGTATACTGATCAATCAATACGCCATCCTGCTTGATATTCATGGTGCTCACATTTGGAGACCGTGCAACGGTAAATGTATTGATCCGTGTGGAGGTTGTGGTGATTGCGTTCGGAAAATCAAACTGAAATTCCCAAACCGGTTTGGATTCATTGAATTCCTCGCCAAGCCATATTTTTCCGGAGCGGATCAGGTTCCGTTCATCCACATCATGAAATGCATGATCGGTAAACCTGATGGAGGTATAATCCGGGGTGGTGTCAAGTGAGGTAACCGGTTGAATTCGCTTCCCGGGGCCAAGATCCGTAGTGATAAAATAATAGGTGAAATCAGAGTAGAGATTTTTCTGGTGAGTGAACAGGTTGGTCTCTGCATCAAATTGCCACACGTCAGGAGCTTCCCCGTAAAAAATAAAATAGTCGCCCTGGTCAAAGGAACCATCGCCCCCGTCAAAGACCTTAATCGAGTTTTCCAGAAGATCGTCAATCCGTGGCTGGTTGTTCGCTTCAGGAAGCATGCCTCCCCCATTGCCATAGACACGTATATTGGCCGGGATCACAGAAACAGGATCCAACCCAAGCGCAATCAGGTCATTGTAGGTTACCTTATGGATCCCTGTTTCCTGAACAGCAATTTTATACCAGTTTCCTGTCGCCAGAACCGATTCGGTTGCGCTGTGGTTCACACCCCATCCAAGTAACGGAGTCAGAAACAGAAAGAGACCGTATAGTTTTTTCATGATAATCCTTTAGCGGATAACAACAAGTTTCGACGTGGCCGTATTCAAATTTCCATCGGGAAGTGTCAGTGTCAGACGATAGACATAGGTCCCGGTACAGACTTTCCACCCTCCGTCGGCAGTTCCATCCCAGGTTACAGGTTCAATACGGAATCCGGTGATGAACGACGACCGATGGATTGTTTTTACCAGTTTCCCGTAAATAGTGTAGATCTGAATCATCACATCGGCATTCAGATTGGTCTGGTTTGTCTCGAAGGAGATCGTGGTCTTATCCTGGAACGGATTGGGGTAATTGTAAAGCCTGGTCAACCTGAACTCACTGGTATTGTATACCTGAAAGCTCATAAAGGCTTCCGAAGAGTTATTGAACACATCCCACACCTTAAAGCGGATCGTATGCCTTCCTTCCGCAAGGTTGAAAAATGGATAGCTGACCCATCCGCTCTGGTATGTATCCAGGTCGGCAACATAATAATCATTCAGGATCTGTGGATTGTGTGAATCCTCATCAAGGATGGCTGTGATATCGTGTCCGATACCGTTCCCCACCGTATTGATCCCTGATTCATCGGTCACATAGGCAAGCAATACCGGATTCTGATTGGTAATGCCTCCGGGAACAAATCCTACGTCATTCATATAAAGGTTGATATCGGGACCTTGTGTGTCAACGATTGCCAGAGGATTAAAACCACCCACCACGATCAGGGTATCAAATCCTGCAGCATCTGTCTCAGCGCTCCGGGCATAATAGCTGATCTTTCCGGTTCCATATTTATATGCGATGTCTTTGGGAACGATGAAGCTGAAACTGAAGCGGCCTTCGGTGACATTGACTTTTCCTTTGTAGATCTGGTTCTTCTGGGTAAGAAACATGACAGGTGTATCTCCTTCATCGCCCAGTGTCATAATTTCGGAAGGTTTGTCAAATACAGTCGGGAAGACTTGTCCGCTAAAACCGGATGCCACTCCGCCAAGTTCATCCTGCACCTCACCGGATATTGTGACCTCCGAAAGAGCCATCAGTGTATCGTTTGAGATAGAGGTAGTGACCACATTGAGTTTTGGGTAAGCCATCATCAGTGCCGGGTCCCCGAGCAGAACAAATTTTCTTGTATTGGCTGATGAAGAGGTGTTGTTCTTGGCCAGAAGGATCAGGTCACCCATTCTGAGGTACTGACCGTCGACCTTTTTGAAGGCGGCATTGTAGAAATTTTTTGACAGAATGAAATTGCTTCCGGCAAAAGTAGGCCGGGTAGTAGTAAAGAGGGCAATTCCACCTCCCCTGGGATTGAGGAAGACATATTCACCAGCCGATACCCGCTCGGGATCATCGTACCTGCTGAATTCGCAGGTTGCGGTGACAAACACCGGCAAATTGTCAACGTTTGACCATGCCTGGATATCAGGGACCTCCAATACACGTTCATGGGCCCAGCCGACTTCTCCACCATGGCCGGTGTAGTTGATGATCAATGCCCCTTTGTCCACCCGCTTGTTGATGGCATCATTCACCTCAGGGCAACGCTGACCACCTGGTGTGGCGATCTGCTGGTAAGCGTCGATGTAGATCTTATCAATGTTGTAGACCCTGTAATCTTTTAAAATTCTGTTTGCCAGGGTATCCGCCTGTTCCAGGTGAAGGTTCCCGTCTCCGTCGTCTGCAACAAAGCAGACGACATTTCGCCAATCGTTCTTTACCGAGTCGCTTTCAGAACAGTAATGCAGAATCTTGTTAACCGCTTCCGTTGCTTCCTGGAGTGACATGACAGGCAACCGGCCGACGCCAATGTCAAGACTTCCTCCCGTACCTTGTCCCTCATTGGCATCCAGTAAGGCAAAAAAGTCGTCTGTCACATAAGAATCAATCGGATCGAGGGATTCGGGAGACTGATAGGCGAGGACAAAATTGGTATTGTTTTCTTCCCTGTTTTTGTAATCATAAGATGCGTCGCCAAACAACAGGAGGTATCTCGGTTCGTTTCCGGAAGAAGCTCTCAGGTAAATCATGCGAACAAAGTCACGGATAGCTGAAAGGTCCTGAGCCCCGGAGGAGAACTCATTAAAGATTTTCTGGGGTGTTGTGATCAGAACCGACATCCCGTTTTTCTGTTGGTGAAACTGAGCAAGTCGTTCTGCTTCAGGCAGAAATGCAGGATAGGAGACAATCAGATAATCATAGGTTCCTGCCCCATGAAGATCCTGGTTTTCAACCCGACCAACAAAATC
>JAFGNY010000101.1 GCA_016926765.1 Bacteroidales bacterium
CATCACCTTGGACGGGAAAAATATCCCTTAACCGGACGCTCCTATTATACGGATAGAATGCAAAGCCCTTCAAAGGGATCCCTTCTGGCTATTAAAAAGATCCTGGAAGCAGAAGGAATTGCCTGCTATATCGGAAGCGACACCCCATTCTAACACGCTTTTCGCTCTTTCGTCATTGGTCATTAAGGTCATTAAGGTCATTAAGGTCATTAAGGTCATTAAGGTCATTAAGATCATTAAGGGAAAAAATATCTTACAGTTTACATTTCACTCGTCCGCTTGTCCGCTTGTAAAGGTTTTTAACAAACCGATTGTTAATAAAATGTCAGGCTTCACTCTCTGTAGTGCCGAAAAACATTGGAAATTTCGGAATTATTTGTGAATTTTGCCTGCAAGAAAGCTACCACATAACCAATTCCCCGAATCATGAAAGATACCCCCATTCCATATGAGGTTGTCAGCAGGCACATCAAAGAAAGTAATATACGTAACATCGGAAAGTCCTCGATTCGTGAGATCAAACGATTGATCAACGGAATCGAAAAGGAAACCGGGCAGAAATATGTGCGGATGGAGATGGGGGTTCCGGGGCTTGAAGCTGCTGAGATAGGAATCCAGGCAGAGATCAAAGCTCTTCAGTCGGGAGTAGCTTCCGTTTATCCTGAAATTGAAGGGATTGCGGAGCTCAAAATAGAAGCTTCGCGGTTTGCCAAACTCTTCCTCGATATCGATGTTGATCCCAATCACTGCGTCCCTACCGTAGGTTCCATGCAGGGGGGATTTGCTGCATTTATAACCCTTTCCCGGTTTCATAAAGAAAAGGATACCACTCTGTTGATTGACCCGGGATTTCCGGTGCACCGGCAGCAGCATATCATCCTGGGGCAAAAATTCGATTCATTTGACATCTATGATTTTCGCGGGGAAAAACTCAGGGATAAACTGGAATCCTATTTTTCCAGGGGGAATATTCACTCGATATTATACTCTAATCCCAATAACCCCTCCTGGGTTTGCTTTACCGACAAGGAATTACGGATCATCGGAGAGTTAGCCACCAAATACGAGGTGGTTATCCTGGAAGACCTGGCCTATTTTGCAATGGACTTCCGGAAAGATTACTCTCAGCCGGGCGTACCCCCTTACCAGCCAACCGTGGCAAAATACACTGATCACTATATTCTCCTGGTAAGCAGCTCTAAAGTGTTCAGTTATGCGGGCCAACGGATCGGGTTAATGCTTATTTCGAACAAGCTTTTTGACATCCGGTCAGAGGACCTGCTTCGTTTTTACACCACGGATATTTTTGGACGAGCAATGATTTACGGCACCGTATACGCATTGAGCGCCGGCGTGACGCATTCAGTGCAATATGGCATGACGGCAATGCTGAAAGCCGCCAACGACGGAACCTTCAATTTCGTGGAAATTGTGAAGGAATATGGCCATAAGGCAAAAATCATGAAGAAGCTCTTTACTGATAATGGGTTTCGCATTGTCTACGATATGGATGAAGATGATCCCATTGCCGATGGTTTTTATTTTACTATCAGTTATCCGGGTTTTTCAGGGGAAGAGTTGCTGGAAGAGCTGCTCTATTACGGGGTCAGCGCGATAGCCTTAGCCATCACGGGAAGTACGCGGAAAGAAGGGTTACGGGCTTGTGTCTCCCTGGTTCTGCGTGATCAGTTTCCGGCATTGGAAGAGCGATTAAAACGTTTTTATGAACAGCATCCGACAGGAAAATAACGACCGAATTCCATTTGCGAACAGACTGATACCGTTTCTGTTCCTGCCACTTCTTCTGCTGACCTCTTCCCTTTCCAAAGAAATTCCCGAAACCAGTTCTATTCTTGACGGAATTGACATTCTGTTTGACACCGAACCCAGGATGTTTCCGCCAAGCTGGTACTGTAAACGGATCGGCGCTGAAGCCGTTTCCCTCCCGAAAGAGTATCGCACCGAAGCAATGGATATTCTGAATCATGCAATTGCAAAGTATCCTGAAGAAGTGCTTTTTGTTTACTTGCGAAAAGTCTATGTCTTGAAATCCCTTGCCTTCTTTGGAGTACCCTATGGCGGAACAAACACCAAAGATGTGATCTACCTTACGTATGACAACTCCAATCCGGAGAGGACTTCTGAATTTGTGGAAGGAGTCTTTCACCACGAATTCTCCAGCGTCCTGCTTCGGAAATTCACAAAAAATCTTGATAAGAAAGCCTGGGAATCGATCAACCCTCCTGATTTTTTCTATGGAAAGGGGGGGGTTGAAGCAATAAAAAAAGGGGAAGCTTCGCTGGATTATGATTATTCTCTTCTGGAAATCGGGTTTCTGAATAAATATTCACAATCGGATTTTGAAGAAGATGTCAATGTTGTTGCCCAGAATCTCTTTTGTGGCGGAGAACAGTTCTGGTTCATTGTTGACACCTTTGGAAAGATTCGTGAAAAAACGACGCTGGCGATCCACTTTTACCACCAGATTGATCCTCAATTTACAGAGGAATATTTCCGCACATTGGCCTATTCACAATAGATTAAATCAATTCTAAATTAGGCTCAATTCCCTAAAAAACGTGCCTCTCTGGATAAATCCTTCAAATTAATTTCTGTACTTTCGTGCTTCCTTTTCAACACAACAAATCTCAAATATTATGGCTAAGATCAAAGGAGACATTGTGGTGAACATTGAACGATGTAAAGGGTGTGAAGTATGCATCGCATCCTGCCCGTTTTCATGTATCGCCATGAGCGAGGAAGTAAATAGCAAAGGATACCATTTTGCCATGAAGGTGAATGATGATTGTACCGGTTGCTCAAACTGCGCAATAGTTTGTCCGGACGGAGTCATTACAGTATACCGTGCGAAAGTCTCCGCAGAATAAAACTCAAAAAACAATAAGGAATGGGTGAACTAAGATTAATGAAGGGGAATGAAGCGATTGCCGAAGCTGCTATCCGTGCTGGTTGTGATGGGTACTTCGGTTATCCGATTACGCCCCAATCGGAAGTAATGGAGTACCTGATGGCCGAGAAACCTTACGAAACAACAGGTATGGTTGTTTTACAAGCCGAAAGCGAGGTGGCTGCCATCAATATGTTATACGGAGGTGCAGGAACCGGTAAAATGGTAATGACCTCATCTTCCAGTCCGGGCATCAGCCTGATGCAGGAGGGGATCAGTTACATGGCGGGCGCACAGTTACCTGCACTGATTGTCAACATCGTTCGGGGAGGACCCGGATTAGGAACGATCCAACCTTCCCAGGCCGACTATTTCCAGGCGGTCAAAGGAGGAGGACATGGAGATTACCATATGATCGTTTATGCCCCTGCTTCTGTGCAGGAGATGGCCGATTTCGTGAAGGTTGGCTTCGACGCTGCTTTCAAATACCGTACTCCCGTGATGATCCTCTCCGACGGAGCGATTGGTCAGATGATGGAGAAAGTTTTTTTGGCCGATCCGGTTCCCCGACTTACTGACGAAGAGGTGATTGTCCGTTGCCCCTGGGCCTCAAACGGCCGGCCGATGAACCGCCCGCACAATATCATCACTTCTCTGGATCTCGATCCGGCAGGTCAGGAGAGGTTGAATCTGATTCTGCAGGAGAAATACAGACAGATTGAAGAACAGGAAGTTAAGTTTGAGAAGATTGATTGTGATGATGCCGATTACATCTTTGTTGCCTTTGGTCTCTCTGCTCGTATCTGTCAGAAAGCAATTCATCTTGCCCGGGCAAAAGGGATCAGGGTTGGCCTGTTCCGCCCGATCACCCTTTTCCCCTTCCCGAAACATCAGATCCGCGAACTCGGGAACAAAGTAAAAGGGATCCTCGTTGTAGAGATGAACGCCGGACAGATGATCGAA
>JAFGNY010000102.1 GCA_016926765.1 Bacteroidales bacterium
AAAGATTGGAAAGATCGAATACCCGGGCACGGTGGAAGGGGGTGATATCCTTCTTTCGGAAAGGGTTGCATTCATTGGCCAGTCCGGGAGAACAAACCCTGAAGGAGCGGAGCAGATCGCCCGGATCCTCAGGGCGATTGGATTTGAAACCAGAATCACCAGGGTTCCCTCTCCTTTTCTCCATCTTGGAGGGGCCATGACCCTTCTCGGGCCCGATTCCATCCTCTGTGTCAATAATTTGTTTCCACAAAAATTTTTATCCGGGTTTCAATGTATTGAGGTTCCTGATACCGGTTTTATCAGTGGAAATGTCATCCCGTTGTCAGACCGACAAGCAATTGCCGACAGGTCAAACCATCCTGTAATCGAAACTCTTCAGCTTCATGATTTTACGGTTTTTCCTTTGGATTTGTCAGAATTCGTAAAAGGAAGAGGGGGACCCAGCTGCCTGATTCTGGAGGTAAAATGATTACCTTTGCCACTTAGAATCCCTGCGCATGCGACTCTCATTACGTTTGATGATCCAGTTTCTGACCCTCATGCCCTTCTGTTTCTTTTACGGGACATCTACTTTTGTCTATTTCATTATGTATTATATCCTTGGGTACCGTAAAGAGGTTGTATGCAAAAATCTCCGGAACGCTTTCCCTGAAAAATCGAAAACCGAACTCAAGTATCTTAGGCGGGAGTTTTATAAACACCTGGCAGATTACCTTGTGGAAGCAGTGGCCAATTTCCATATGAAAGTGAGTGATTTTGACGCCCGGTATAAGCTATCCAACATTGAGATCCTGGATAAATATGCCAATGAAGGGGTTAATGTCATTCTGGCTCCCGGCCATTACGGTAACTGGGAATGGGTCTCTTATCTGGTGCTAAAAATTCATTTCACCTGCGTGGCGATCTATAAAAAGCAATCCAATCAGTTTGTCGACGAACTGATTCTTCATTCAAGGGGGAAATACGGACTGCTTCTTTATCAATACCATGATGCTTACAAATACTTACTTTACAATCAGGAAACGGCGCCGATTTGCCTTTATTTCGCTGCCGACCAGCGACCGGCAAAAACAGCGAAAGTTTCCTGGATAAACTTTTTAAACCAGCCTACTGCCGCTTTCCGGGGCCTTGACAGCCTCCATCGAAAAACCAAAGGAGTGGTTCTTTACGTTCATACCCGGAAAGTAAAACGTGGATTTTATGAAGTGGAATTCCGTCCTCTCAACAAGCCCGGAGAGGTTGATATGGCTCCGGATCTCACCACTCGGTATTTTAATGCATTGGAAGAAAATATCAAAGAAGATCCCCGGTTCTATCTGTGGTCTCATAACCGGTGGAAATTCACTCCTTCACCTGAAGCGGAACCGACTAATGAGACATAGGGCGAAACAACCGGCACTTCCACCAACTTGGATTGTAAGGTTCATCCAGGAGATCCGGACATTCTTCCTGGCAATCCATGACAGAATGTTTCCAGGAAACGTAGTCCTTTATGAGAAATTCCAGTATTTCCACCTGCTTCCTGCCTTGTATGTTGTTGCCGAATTAAATATTGCCAACCTGTTGAAAAGCGGGGAAAAATCCGTGAAACTCTTAGCCAGCGAGTCGGGGAGCGATGCTGAAAGTCTCTACCGGATTCTGAGAGCGCTGGCATCCCAGCATATCTTCTGTGAAGGTAAAAATCGCCAGTTCTCCAATACCAGGCTTTCAAAACCATTGATCGACGGAGAGGGATCGTTAAGGCAGGTGCTTCGGCACCACCTGGGTCCTCTCAACTGGCAAATCACCGGTGAGTTGCTCGCTACGGTGCGGACCGGGAAAGATGGTTTTAACCGGATCTTTCAACAAGACATCTATGATTATCTCTCCGGAGATCAAGGCAATTCAAGGGTATTTGATCAATCGATGTCAGAGCTCTCTTCCCTTGGGATGGCTCCTCTGCTTCAGGCATACGACTTCTCCTGTTTTAACACGCTGGCTGACATTGGTGGAGGAGAGGGCTTTCTGTTAGCCAATATCCTGAAATCGTACCCATCTATCCGGGGAATTCTCTTTGATCTGCCTGCTGCACTCGGGAATTCACAACAGATTCTCCTGCACTATGATGTGGCTGAAAGGGTAACACGAAAAGAGGGAAGTTTTCTGGACTCGGTTCCGGAAGGAGCTGACGGTTACATCCTTAAAAACATTTTGCATAACTGGGATGATGCCACCTGCGTAAACATTCTCTTATCCATCGGGAAAGTTTTACCCATAGACGGAAAGATCCTGATCGTGGAGATGATAGTTCCGGAGGGAAACAAACCCTCTCCTGCCAAACTGATCGATATCCAGATGCTGGCCTCGATGCCCGGAGGAAAAGAGCGGACAAAAAAAGAGTTTGAAGAACTCCTCCATCAGGCAAACCTCATGCTGATCCGTGAATATGCAACGATCGCACCGGTATCGATCCTTGAAGCACGCCGGAATAATTAACTTTGGCCATGCAGAAGCTATTTGCAGCATTGAAGAAAGAGTGGTTGATTCTTATCAGGGATATTCCCGGCCTTGCAATCCTGTTTCTGATGCCTGTTTTATTGATCCTGGTAGTGACCCTTGCTCAGGAGAATGCCCTCAAGAGTCAGGTGGAAAAAAGTTCGGTCCGGATTGTGAGCCCTCCCGGATCTCTCCTTGGAGAGCAGATCATCAGTGATATCAGATCTTCAGGAATGTTCAACCTGGTTTCAGATTCACTGAGCCGGGAAGAGATATACGAATCCATCAGGGAAGGGGACATCCCTATCGGCATCCTGGTTGCCGAGGGAGATACTGCGATCACACTGGTAGTTGACCCAACACTTCATGAAGCATACAAAACCACCCTGATCACTGCTGCCATATTTGTTCTTCAAGGGGCCAGCGGAAAAGTAATGATGCGGCAACTACTGGCAGTCAGTCAACCCTATTCCCCCCTTCAAAACGAGGTCGACCTGAAGGAGATGCTCCCTCCCATTCGTCAGGAGCAAGCTGTCAAAGCGCGCTCATCCATCCAACCCACTCCGGTGCAAAACAACATCCCAGGATTTATCCTCTTTGCGATGTTTTTTATCGTCATCCCATTATCGGGTAGCGTCATCAGCGAAAAAAACGAGGGCTCAATGTTCCGGCTTCGTACGTTGCCCGTACCTCTTGCAACCATGCTGGGGGCAAAAGTCATTCTCTATCTCCTGGTATGTATTGTTCAGTTTTTGCTGATGCTGCTTGCCGGATATTCTCTGCTTCATCTGGTATTCGGTTTTCCAAAGCTTGAGATGGCAGGCAGTTACCCTGCCATGGCAGTGGCAACGGTCACCGCTGCACTCGGAGCGGTGGGATTTGGCCTGCTGGTTGGTTCCGGGTCACGAACGCACAGTCAGGCAGCCCTTTTCGGATCGGTGATGGTAGTGATCCTGGGTATTATCAGCGGAACCTTTCTGCCGATTCATGTGATGCCAAAAGCGATTCAACAGATCAGCAGTCTTTCCCCGATCCGCTGGGGAATAGATAATTACCTCGAATTGTTTATCCGGGATGGAAACCTGGTTGATATCCTTCCGGGATCCTTGTGGTTGCTTTTGTTTTTTATCTTTGCATTGCTGATCAGCATGCTTATTTTTGCAAAACGGAACTAATGCGATTGAGACCATGAAAGAGAAAGAGGGTTTTGTCGATTGCCCCGAACAGCAGATGATCCTCTATGTGGAAAAGGAGGATGGGGAATTCGGGCCTATGCAGACAGGCTCTTATATCACGAAAAATTTTCTCGATGATTATTTCGATAAACGGAATAACCTGATTCATTCTCTCCGGGAACAGATCGACAAAAGAGAGATCAGCCCGGTAAAATTCTTCATGGTTCTGGAGGATCTCACCATCAAAGAGCTTTCCGCCAGAACACAAATCCCTGTCAGAAAAGTAAAGAAGCACCTTCTCCCCGGCAATTTTACTACCCTCTCATCAGAGTTTCTGAAACGGTATTCCTCTGTCTTTAATGTCTCTCTTGAGCAACTACAAAAGGCAGATGCCTCAACGAAAACGCTGCACGAAGAATCTACTAAACCAT
>JAFGNY010000103.1 GCA_016926765.1 Bacteroidales bacterium
GTAATAAGTCTCACTGAGATGGGGGAAATGAATATCTTGATGGCAGTCGGAACAGACTGTTCCAATGCCGCGGAATCTCCAGCGATCCTCCTTCTGATGACAGACAAAACAGGGAGTTGCCTGATGGGAGCCTTTCAAAATGAATGGTCCCTGGTTATGCTCTCCGAGGGTAAACGAAGAGCCCTGAAACCCTTTGGTAGTGTGGCAGTCGGCACAACTACGCACCGCCCCCTGCCTCATGAAATCTCCTTCATGATAATCGGTGTGGCAATCGGTGCACTTTTCATGTTTCACCGGGTCGGTCAGGTTTCCTTTGTGACATGAACTGCAAACCAGCCCTGCATGTTTATTTTCGAGTGGGAATCCGGTCCTGGAGTGATCAAAACCCGACATCCCGGTGATTGCCCGGAATGATACTGTTGAATGACAATCCGTACATTTTTGTCCGAATTTATTCTGATGGACGTCGGGATGACAGCTGGTGCAATTCTGGTGGTTAGTTCCGGCGAATTCCTGAAATGCGGTTCCGTTTCGTATGACTGTTTTGTGGCAATCGGCACATGACACGGTCTGATGCCGGCCGGTTAGCGGAAAACGGGTTTTGTCGTGGCTGAAGTTCACGGCGGGCTTGAATGAGTCAACGCCATGACAATCCGAACAGGTTGGTGAGAGCGTCTGCTGGTGATAATCCTCATGACATCCGAGGCACCTGTTGGTCAGCCCGAGATAAGTGAATTGTTTCGTACGGATTTTCTGATCGCTGATATTGGCCGGTTTGTGGCAATCCGTGCAGGTTGGTTTCGTATGTGCGCCTGTCAGGGTATATCCTGTCAGGGCATGATCAAACCCATCTTTCTGAAAATGAACGATATCAAAATTTCTGCCATGATGATCGCTATGGCAGGAGACACACGTTTTTCCCCTGACCCTGATGGAGGCGTGATAGCCCAGTTGCTGGTTGATCCGTCCTTTGATTTCCGTGTGGCAATCCAGACATTTTTCGTTGGTGACCTTTGACCCAATGGTATGGCATTTTGTGCAGTTGGAAATCCCTTCCAGATGCATATGAACCTCTGCAAGATCGCCAGGCGAGATTTGTCCGGACGTGCTGCCAGAGAACCAGCCGGAAAATAGGATAACAATCCAAAGAGTAACCTGTCTCATACCTGTTTCGTCATTGTATCCTTTCGTTATCCATGTTTTAATAATGCTTCACCAAATTTCTTGGTGATGGTGATCCCGATTTTCCCGAGAAACTGAGTTGGCAATTCGCCGCCGGCAAAGATCAGAACCCGGTCATTTATGATTGATTCCGTTTCACCAGGTTTTGCCGTAGAGGCCTTGACAACCAGATCCGTCCTGATTTCAATCAGCTCCGTATTGAATCGAATGGTCATCTTTCCGGCAGCGACCGCCTCGCTGATCCTTTCTTGATTCTGTGGTTTAATGCGGCTGAACGTATCACCCCGGTACGAAAGGATCACTTCATTATGGTCACAGAGCATCAGGGCCGTCTCAATGGCTGAATCTCCGCCACCCACGATCATAACCTGCTGATCAAAGATAGACTCGGGTTCGAGGAGGCGGTATGCCACCTTTTCCATAGACTCGCCGGGAATGCCAAGTTTCCTTGGAGTACCTCTTCTTCCGATTGCCAGCAATACGTTCCTGGCAGTAAACTCCTCTCCTCCAAGGGTCACGACCCGGAATACTCCTTGTTGAGGAATGACCGATTCGACTTTTGCATTTTCCCGGATAGAGATTTCATTTTTCTGTAAAACATCCTGCCAGAGAGCCAACAACTCAGATTTTGAGGTCTCCCTGAGTTTCACCTTTCCGTACAACGGCAGATCCATCGGGGAGGTCATGACAATCTTTGAGCGTGGAAATGTAAATACCGTTCCTCCTAAAGTATCCTGCTCCAGTGTAAGGCAATTCAACTGATGTTTTTTTGCCGTCAGGGCAGCTGAAATTCCTGCCGGTCCTGCTCCCACAATGATCAGGTCGTAATCACCTCCATGGCTTTTTTTACCTGCCCTGATCAGGTTCTCAACAGCCTGACGTCCCTGTTCAACTGCATTCCGGATCAATCCCATCCCTCCCAGTTCTCCGGCAATGTATATCCCGGAGATATTGGTTTCGAATGTCTTATCAACATGGGGAAGATCTACTCCCCGCTTTTCCGTTCCGATGCAGAGGGTGATCGCCTCTGTAGGGCAGGCATGGAAACAAGCTCCATGTCCTATACATCGTGAAGCATGAATGGTTGTGGCTTTGCCATTTCTGATTCCCAGGATATCCTTTTCGGGGCAGGCAGCAATGCATGCACCGGTCTGGATACATTTATTCGGATCCACTACCGGATGAAGTGAGACGGGCTCATACAACCCATCCTGTTTGGCTTTCTCTATTTTTTCTTCAACCACTCTTGATCTTTTCCTCTGACGACGGAGGTAAAGGATCACGACGGCCAGACAGAAAACGAGGACCAGTGAATAAATCAATATCTCTTCAATCAATCTTTCCATATCAGAAAATCCAACGATAGCCTAAAACCATTGTGACAACCACATGGATGACCATAATGACCAGCATCACGATAGCAAAAGGAAAATGAGCCACATGCCAGTATTTGAACAGATTCTGCATTGTCACAAGCCGATTGATGCGGTTGTTGAGGGTAATTTCATACCTTACCAGCTTCAGAATTTTTTTCCGCTCCTGCCTGCTTAGCTTAGTTTTATGGATAACAACATTAACCTTCCTTAGGATATTTCGTTTTTCAAGAAAGTTACTCAAAAGCCTGCTGAACAGATTGCTCTTGTAAATGAGGACTTTATTTCTGGTTGAATCAACCAGGATGTTAAGGCTCTCTTCATCTAAATGGTAAGAATCCCTCAACAGCTCCCCAATATTGGTTTTCATATCTTTCACCTCCTGCAGGCTCAGTTCCCGGCCTTCAATTGACCGGGGTATCTGCAGGTAGATGAAGCGGCCAACAATGCCGCTGAGGAAAACAGCGACCATGCTCCAGAAACTGATGGCGACAAGCCCGCCGAACTTGAATGCCGTATGAAACAGGATCAGGATCGGACCCAGGGTACAAAGGAAAATATGAAACTCGAGCCAGTACTTCAGCAATCCCCACCCGGACATAGCCCTTATCCGCTTCCGGAGAATATAGCTCGTAATCCCTATCAGGATGAACAGTGTTCCGATGATGCCAAATCCGTGCCCTAATACTCCTCCCGGCTTCAAAGTCGCATGACCTTCGAAAAAAAACCTCTCCCCGAGAGGAAGCCTGTAGTAGGACCAACCATAATACGAAAGGGTTATCAGGGTCACAATGGCGATTGCCGCAAGCAGGTATATATATAATCTGTGACCTGTTGACATGACTTTGATCGATAGGGTTTAATCAAAACGGAGTAAATTATTAACTTTGTATCCGGAATAAAAAACAAATATATGAAATTCGATATAACGAAATACGGATTTTTTATCCTGCTTATTGCGCTGATCACTGGTTGCGGTTCAACTTCATTAAAAAAGGTTGAAAATCTCTCTCCCGATGCCCATCAGGTGGTTGCCGAAGAGGTAATTCAAACAAGTAAATACACCTATGTACTTGTTTCCGAGGACGAAAGAGGTTACTGGATCGCAATATCCAAAGCCGATGTAAATGAAGAGGGAACCTATTTCTGGTCGGAGGGTTCCGAAATGAATAACTTCACCAGCAACGAACTGAACAGGACATTCCCCAGTATCTTCTTTGTTCAGGATTTTACGGATCAACCAATCCTGGAGGGTCGGGAATCCATTACTCCCGTCATGGGAACCAAACCCCAGCTGGATGAGCAGAAAGGGATCGATATTCCAAAGGCAGAAGGCGGGATAACAATTGAAGAATTGTTTGCAAACGCGGCTGATTTCAACGGGAAGACCGTTAAAATCAATGGCATGGTAGTAAAATTTCTTCCCGAGATTATGGAACGAAACTGGGTTCACATCCAGGATGGCACTAAAAACGGTGACAATTTTGACCTGACAGTTACAACACAAGCCCTCGTTAATACTGGAGAAGTAGTTACATTCGAAGGTGTTATTGCTGTTGACAAAGACTTCGGAGCAGGATACTTCTATCCTGTGATCCTGGAAAATGCGGTAGTGAAGTAGAGACCAGTTGGCAGAAAGCAGTTGGCAGAAAGCAGTTGGCAGAAAGCAGTTGGCAGAAAGCAGTTGATAATTTAATTATCAGGGATCCGGTATCCGGCATCCGGTATCAATAATCCATAACTTTTTGTAAGACGCTTGACTTTTTCAGTTTTGCGTCTTACTTTTGTCGATAAAATGACCAGTAGTCACTTTTTGAAACGTATATTATTTATCACATATGGGCATAGCAGAACGCAAAGAACGGGAACGGGAGCAGCGCAGGCAATCGATCATTGATGCCGCTGAAAAGGTCTTCTTCACCAAGGGGTATGACAGTTCTACCATGGACGATATTGCCAGTACAGCCGAGCTGAGCAAAGGAACTCTCTACCTCTATTTTCAGAGTAAAGACGAGCTTCACTTTGAAATCATGGACCGGGGGAACCAGATTCTCCTTGTTTTCATGGAAAAAGCGATCAACCTTCAAAAAAACGGCCGCGAAAATCTCAGGCTCCTGGGCGAAGCATTCGTGGAATTTTCAAACAGCCATCCGGATTACTTCCAGGCCATGATGTTTTTCCAGAGCCGCGATGTGGAACATCAACGCATCAATGAGCAGAAATTGAAAAAGTTCATAATGGGAAGATCTTCCATCAGTATGTTGAACAATATGGTTAGCAAAGGGATAGCAGACGGCTCGGTACGAAATGACTTCCATCCTTCTCACCTTACTACTCTGCTATGGTCACAAATGATGGGCATCCTGGTGATGTATGCCATGAAAAAGCCGGCATTTGAGTACCAAAAAATCAGCCGGGAAGAGCTTATTGCAATTCACCTCGATCTGATCAGGGATGGATTGAAACCGGAAAATATGGAGGTAAAGAACCATGCATGATTTCATTCTCAAAACAAGTATTGCTATTTTTCTGTTAATTGGAGTATCCATTTCCGGTTCAGCACAGAACCAGGTTTTAGAAAACTATATCCGGGAAGGATTTGACAACAACCTGGGCCTGAAGCAAAAACAGTTGAATTACGCACGAAGTTTACAGGTATTGAACCAGGCAAAAGCCCTTTTCTTCCCCGATCTTGGTTTTTCAGCCAGGTTTACTGTGGCAGAAGGGGGCCGTACCATTGACTTCCCGGTAGGAGACCTGCTCAATCCTGTTTATGCAACATTGAATGAACTCACTCACTCCCAACAGTTTCCACAAGTCGGAAACGAACAGATCTATTTCATCCGGCCTACCGAGCAGGAGACCAAACTCACCCTGAGACAAC
>JAFGNY010000104.1 GCA_016926765.1 Bacteroidales bacterium
AAAGAGGATGAAAGATCAGCGGATAGCACAGCCGGGTTTCAGAGGCTTCCAACTGGATCCGGATGATCTCTTCCAACGGAGCAGGGGCATAGAGATGCATTTCCTCTTTCCGCCCTAGAAGGTGCAGCGAAGTCAGGAAGCCGATCAGTCCAAAATAGTGATCACCATGCAAATGGCTGATCATGATATGCCGGATCCGCTGGAAGTGGATCCTGTATTTGCGTAGTTGAAGTTGGGTGCCTTCAGCACAATCAATCAAAAAAATGCGCTCATTTACATTCAGTAAATGAGCGCTTGGATTTCGTGATAAAGTAGGAATCGCTGAGCTACAACCCAGTATGGTAACCGAAAAGGTCATTACTCTTCGGATTTCTCCTCTTGTGGTTTTTCAGGGCTCTCCTCCTTTTTAGTTTTTGCTTCCTTTGCCTTAGCTTCCTGCTTTGTCATCTTGGATTTCAACTCCGATAACGCTTCGATATCTCCCAGTGTAGTTTTCTCAAGGTTATCCTTGATTTTCTTAACTGCTTTCTTGGTTGATTTTGCTTTATTCGTTTCTGATCCCTGGTCTTTGTCACGATCACCGGCAACGTTATCCTGGTATGTTTTCGCATGAGAAAGGATAATCTTTTTGCTATCCTTGGAGAACTCGATTACTTTGAAGTCGAGGCTCTCTTCTTCCTTCACAGGAGATCCGTCTTCCTTATTCAGATGACGCATGGGAGCAAACCCTTCTACCCCGTATGGCAGGGTCACAATTGCTCCCTTGTCGGAAAGACTTACGATGGTACCATGATGGACTGATCCAAGAGTGAAGACCGATTCAAAAACATCCCATGGATTCTCTTCGAGTTGTTTATGGCCAAGACTTAACCTGCGGTTTTCCACATCCACATCAAGGACAATCACATCAATATTCTCACCTATCTTAGTAAATTCGGCAGGGTGTTTGATCTTTTTCGACCATGACAGGTCTGAGATGTGGATCAATCCGTCGACTCCTTCTTCCATTTCGACAAAGATGCCGAAATTGGTAAAGTTTCGAACGATTGCAGTATGTTTCGATTTGATCGGATACTTCTCTTTGATATTTGCCCAGGGATCGGGAATGAGTTGTTTGATCCCCATTGACATCTTACGGTCTTCTCGGTCGAGGGTCAGAATCACTCCTTCCACCTCCTGGCCGACTTTCAGGAAATCGTGTGCTGTTCGCAGGTGTTGTGACCATGACATCTCCGACACATGGATCAACCCTTCCACACCGGCTGCGATCTCAACAAAGGCGCCGTAATCGGCAATGACAACCACTTTTCCTTTGACCTTATCCCCCACTTTCATCTCCTTATCAAGCGAATCCCATGGGTGAGGTGTCAGTTGTTTCAGACCCAGAGCTATACGCTTCTTATTATCATCAAAGTCAAGTATTACGACTTTGATTTTCTGATCCAGCTGGACGATCTCTTCAGGATGGTTTATCCTGCCCCAACTCAGGTCGGTAATGTGAATCAGACCGTCAACGCCACCAAGATCGATGAAGACGCCATAGGATGTGATATTTTTCACTGTCCCTTCAAGGATCTGGCCTTTTTCAAGTTTCTTTATGATTTCGGCACGTTGGGCTTCAAGTTCGTCTTCGATCAATGCTTTGTGGGAAACAACTACATTCTTATATTCATGGTTGATCTTCACCACTTTGAATTCCATCACTTTATCAACAAACACATCGTAGTCACGGATCGGTTTAACGTCGATCTGGGAACCGGGAAGGAATGCTTCGATTCCAAAAACATCGACGATCAGGCCACCTTTTGTGCGTGATTTGACGTATCCCTTGATGATCTCCTGCTTATCGAACGCATCATTGATACGCTCCCAGGATTTCAGAATACGTGCTTTTTTATGGGATAGAATAAGCTGTCCTGTGGGGTCTTCCTGGTTTTCAACATAAACTTCAACCTTGTCCCCAGGTTTCAGGTCCGGGTTGTATCTAAATTCAGAAAGCTGGATGACGCCGTCGGATTTAAATCCAATATTGACCACAGCCTCGCGGCTGGTGAGCGCCACCACGGTGCCTTCAATTACATCATGTTCAGATATTGCCCGTAACGTCTGATCATATACTTCTTCAAGTTTTTGCCGTTCGTGTGCAGAATAGAGATCCTGTTTCTTCCCGATTGCGTCCCAGTCAAACTCAGCAACCCCTGGATTTGGCTTCCCGACGGGTTCCTTCTTGTCCTCATCGATCACCTCTGGTTCAGGGATCGCTTCGGAAGTGATTTCAGGTTCTTGCAATTCGGCAATTGGAGGCTCTTCGTTGACAGGTTCTGCGGGGAGAGGTTCTTCCGGGGCAGGTTCTTCTGAGACCGGCTCTTCCTGGGCAAGTTCATCTGAGACCGGCTCTTCCCGGGCGGGTTCTTCTGAGGCAGGTTCTTCCAGCCCGGGTTCGTTGGTCTCTATGGGTTTCGGTTCCACGGTCTCCGTTTCATTCATGCCGTTTTCTTCCGGTGTAGATTCCATTTGATTTTCGGCATTTTCTTCCATTTCGCCGGGTAATTTTGTTTCGTCAGTAGTCATTAAAAATTCTTTGTGGAGGTCGAATAGGGTCCTCCGGGTTAATAATTTTGTTGATTATCAGGGATTTTTATTAAAGAACAGCTCTCAATTTGCCCTAATCAAATTGGGGTGCAAAAGTACGACTGATAATTCAGAATTACAAATTAAATAATGTCCACAGGGCATGCATCCCGGATCGCTGCTCATAGACCTTTATCCCGTTAGTTTTATTACTTTTGCCGGTTTAAAGGAAGAACCATGCCATTAAAATGCGGAATTATCGGATTGGCCGGCAGCGGAAAAACCACCCTGTTTAATTCCGTTTCAAGTCACAGGGCTGAAACCGGAACTGTTATGAAAGCAAACATGGGGACTGTGGTGATTCCGGATCAGCGTTTGTATGAAATCGACACGTTTTACCACGCTGAAAAAGTCACCCCCACAACCATGGAGATGGTTGATATTCCGGGGTTAGCTAAGGGAGGAACCGGGATGGGGACTCAATTTCTTGCCGATATCCGGAACGTAGATGCCCTGATCCATGTGGTTCGTTGTTTTGACGATCCCATGAATCCGCATGCCGAGGGGAACGTTAATCCAGTGAGGGACAGGGAGACCGTTGATCTTGAGTTGCAGGTCCGTGATCTGGAATCTGTCGAGAAAAAGATCAGTCGCCTTGAGAAGCTTGCCAAATCAGGTGATAAAGATGCCAGACATGGGATGGATGTCCTGCATGCAGTGAAAGAGCATCTTGAATCTTTCCGGTCGGCCCGCACCGCGCCACTGATCCCTGAAGACCGGAGATTTCTGAACGACCTGTTTCTCTTATCCGATAAGCCGGTACTGTTTGTCTGTAATGTGGATGATGTATCTGCCGTGACAGGGAATCGTTATAGTGAATCATTCCATCATTCGTTCCGGGAGGAAGAGGCTGAAATCCTTGTTTTAGCTGCCAGGCTTGAATCGGAGATTGCAGAGCTGGATGATGTGAACGACCGGAAGGATTTCCTTGCTGATGCCGGATTGAAGGAACCCGGAATCAACCGGCTTGTCAGAATGGCCTATCACCTGCTTAACCTGCAGACCTTTTTCACCGCCGGCCCAAAGGAAGTAAGAGCCTGGACCATCACCCGCGGAATGACGGCCCCTCAGGCTGCCGGAGTGATTCACAGTGATCTGGAAAGAGGATTTATCCGGTCGGAAGTAATCCGGTATGAAGATTTTATCCGGCTTGGGTCGGAACATGCCTGTCGTGAAGCAGGAAAACTGATGGTAGAAGGAAAAAATTATATCGTTCAGGACGGGGATATGCTACATATCAGGTTCAATGTATAATATCGACAGTGTATAGGGTCGACCGGCCCTTCGCCTCTATACGAACCGGGCAAACTCTTTTAACTTAGCCAGGAAATCGGGTTTTTTGCGAACCGACACTTCTACTTCCGTATTGTCCTCCATAATGACCGATCCGCCTTTCCCTTTGATGTATCGTTTGATATACATCAGGTTCACAAGGTGTTTTGCGTGAATGCGTGAGAACGGAAGATCCTCGAGGATCCGTTCATAATTGTTCAGGGGGCGTGAGGCCATGAGGCGGTGGCCATCAGTAAGGTAGAAATAAGTATAAACATCATCGGCTTCCAGCCTCATGATATCACTCAGCCTGACCACATTTAATCCTTCAGAAGATGGGATGATAATCTTTTCGTTTTTATTTTTCAGACTTTCCTTCAGCACATGGATCTTGTCATCCAGGTGTTCATCTGCCTTAATCTCTTTGAACCGTCCGATCGCATCTTTCAGTCCCTCCGGCAGAACAGG
>JAFGNY010000105.1 GCA_016926765.1 Bacteroidales bacterium
AGGAGAGGCGCCTGAATGATCGCCTGGATTCCGTTGATTGCTTCAAATACTTCCCAGGTTGGATTGTAGCTGAGCAGCAGTCCTTTCATCCCTTTTCTGATCAGGACATGATCATCAACAATGAGGATTCTCATTTAATAAATTTTAAGTTCATATATAGCTTTAGGCTGCAAAAAACCACCATATCCCCACATCATCACTGACCATTGCAGCGCTGCACCATTGCACTACTGCACAATGACACCACTGAAATAGAGACTCCTTTAACGGCTAAAAAGTTGGGCGGGAAGTGAAGAAAAAGAAAATTTCAGGTGGTCTATTTCCGGGTGATCACAAAGCAGGTGCGGCGGTTCAATGCCCGGCCCTCTTCCGTGTCGTTGGTGGCGAGAGGTTGAGTCTCCCCAAATCCTTTGAAAGTGAGCCGGTTGGCTGGAACCTTGTTGGCAACCAGGTAGTCATAGACCGATTTCGCACGGTTTTCAGAAAGAATGAGGTTAACCGCATCATTGCCAATGGCATCGGTATATCCCTGGATCTGAATAGAGAGGCTGTTGTTGAGTTCAAGGAACTCGGTTAGCTGATCCAGGACAACTTTCGATTCGGGGGTAAGTTCATAGGAGTTGAACGCGAAATAGATGTCATTGATACGGTAGGATTTTTCCAGTACAATCGGCTGGATCTCCATGTCAACAGTGGCTGGGGTTTCGAATGTTGAATCGATCCGGGAGATATATTTTGACTCGTAGACATAGCCCTCTTTTTTGATGGTCATGATATAATCGTTATCAAACGGCGCCACAGCGACATATTTTCCGGTTGTTGAATCCAGCGAAACTTCATTGATCTTCTGCGTCTCAACATTCCGGAGCTCGATTCTGGCCTTTACCGGTTCGAAACTGTTTTCATCCTTCACTCTTCCCTTGATGAAGAGCACTTTCTCTGGGCGAGCTTTATCATACAGGTCAAACGAATACAGATCCCATCCGCCGTGTTCTTTCAGCTTATTTGATGCATAAAAACCCCGGGTACCGTCAGTACTGACAAAAAAACCAACCTCATCTTCCGGTGAGTTGATCGGATATCCCAGGTTTTCAGGCTTCCTGTAGGTCCCGTCATCCTGCAGCCGGGTATAGAAGACATCATAGCCGCCCATTCCCATCCAGCCATCCGAAGAGAAATAGAGGGTTTTTCCATCGGGATGAATGAAAGGGGATTTTTCATTCCCGGATGAATTGATCAGAGGCCCCATGTTTACCGGAGAGCCCCATTCTCCGTTACTGTTTCTGGTAGCTTTGTAAATATCGTATCCCCCGTATCCTCCCGGCCGGTCACTCACAAAGAAAAGAACCGTACCGTCAGTTGAGATGCTCGGCTGCGATTCCCAGGATGTTGGTTTGTTGATCCTGCTCCCGGCATTTTTAATCTCCTGCCATTCATCATTTTTATACTCGGAATAATAGATATCACAATTGAGATAATGGTTCACTTTGTCGTACTGGCAAACAGTGTAATAGAGAAGGTTATTGTCGGCTGTCAGTGTCGGTCCGCCTTCGTTATCGTTGATATTGAATGGTTCAGGCATCTCTTCCCCTTCAGGAAAACTGCCCCGGTAATCGCGGATGCTGAACATGAATTTTTCTTTATACCCTGCTGTCTTGAGCAGGGAGTTCCGGTCAGGAAGGATCTTCTTTTCCCTGGTAAATAATGCGATCTGGTTATCCGGACTAAGGATTGCCAGGTATTCATTTTCGGGGGATGAGATCCCTTCTACCACTTCGGGGTTGAAGGGGACCGGATGGGCGATCATCTCGAGGTAGAATTTCGAATAGTCAAGCAAACTAACGGCCCTGTTGTAATCGTCGTCGTTCTTGATTCTGTCTACATCGCTGAGAAAGGCCGTGAGATGCTGTATCGTACCCTGGTAATCCTCCTTGCTGTAATAGATTTCACCCAAATAGTAATGAACGTAAGGATCGTAGTCCGGACAAATTTCCAGAACCTTTCTGAAATACCTTTCAGCCTGGGTGAAGTCAGAATCCCGCCGCTTGACATAACAGCTTCCGAGAATGAACCAGGCATCAGCCATCCCGGGAAAGCGGGTTGTCAGGTCACGCATTGTCTGCGACGCCTGTACGTAGTTTCCCCGCTTGAAAGTCGATATGCCGGTCTCGAAAATCTTCTGGTCATTTTTATCCAATACGAAGGTGCAGGTATCCTGGGCAAACACCCGCGAATTTGCTCCGGTCAATAGCAAGGTGATGAATAGAAGGAATGAGATTTGGAACATACCTGAATAGCCGTACATGGCGCGGATTTTATTCAAAGATAGGTGAATTTGTTTTACCTTTACTGTGTTTTTATTAAGTATTCAACGATGAAAAATCAGGTTCTGGTCTTGCTCACACTAGTTATTTCACTGACCATCCCCGGATGGGGTCAAACGCCCATACCAAATAACGGTTTTGAGGAGTGGAATACGTTTCCCAATTATGAGGATCCGGTAGGGTGGGATACGCCGAATGAAGAGCTCAGCTCTATCCCGTTTTACGGAACCACGGTGGTCACAAAAAGTACCGATTATTTTTCGGGGAGCTACTCGGCGCGTCTGGAATCAAAGGAGATGGTGCTGGTTGGAGGGGTTCCTGGCTTCATGACCTTGGGAAAACTCACCATCAACGTGTCGACATTCTCTTTTGATATCACAGGAGGTGTTCCCATCGATGATATGCCGACGCACCTTGTTGGCTATTACAAATTCTTCCCGAAAGGAGGAGACAGTTGCGCCATCGGAATCGGGCTATTCCGCACATACGATTCGATCCCTGTTGAAGTGGGAGTGGGACACTTTTCAGCCAAAGACAGTGTCCCCGACTGGACCTTTTTTTCCGCCTGGATTCATTACGATTCCCTGGTCCAGCCGGATACCATGAACATCATTGTACTCTCTTCAGCGATGCAGTCACCAACACCGGGAACGGTGTTGTTTGTGGATGATTTCTCACTGGATTACTCGGTAGGCATAAATCATAATGATCCCG
>JAFGNY010000106.1 GCA_016926765.1 Bacteroidales bacterium
CTGGTCACATCGAGATGCCCTATCCCTATTATCATTTTGTTCATCAGGAGGATGAGGATAGTCTGACTGTTTTAATCATTGGCGATAGTTTTTTCTGGCAGTGGCATGATGACGGCCGGATTGCCTTTACGTTTCCTGTCTGGCAGTTCTGGTACTACAATCAGGGCATATATCCCCAGAGTTATTCCCACTATACGAATGCCTATTCCCTTGATCTGATGGATACGATCCAGGGGTTTGATCTCATTTTGATATTACAAACCATGGGAGGGGAGGGGAGGCTCGGTTTTGGCTTTTTGCAGCGAGCTTACTGCGATCTTCTGTTTCCGGGAAGAATAGAAAAGATCATCCAACAGATCAGATCCAATCCTGAGTGGTTTAAGGCAGTTGAAAGCAAGGCAAAAATGAAGAACCTGCCATTGGAGACTGTCCTCACCCGGGAAGCCATTTACTGCATTTATCAATCACAGGAAAACAAACATCTCACATTATGATATTCAGTACCAGTATTTTTCTGCTCTATTTCCTGCCGGCATTCCTGATCATCTATTACCTGCTGGCCCTGATCCCCCGTTCCTGGCCGAAAAACACCTTTTTATTGCTGGTCAGTATAGGCTATTATGCCTGGGGAGCCCCCCTGTTTGTTTTTGTGATCATCGGGTCGGTTCTGGCCGATTTCTTTCTCATGAAAGGGGTGGCACAGAGTGAAGGCGGGAGACGAAAGACCCTGTTCTGGATCTCCGTGATCCTCAATCTAGGATTGTTGCTGTATTTCAAGTACATGAACTTTTTTGTGGATCAGTTCAATGAGGTCCTTGCTTGTTTTGGGGGAACCCCTGCCGAATGGACAAAAATTGCTCTTCCCATCGGGATATCCTTCATTACTTTTCAAAAATTATCCTATGCATTTGATGTATACAAGGGAAGGCATCCTGTTGTGACCCGCCTGCAGGATTATGCGTTGTACATTTTCATGTTTCCCCAACTCCTGTCGGGACCCATTGTCAGGGTTGGCCAGATCGTCGATCAGATCCGTGACCGGAAAGATCAGGAAAACGCGAATGAACGGTTGATTGGTTTCTACCGTTTTGTGATCGGTTTAGCGAAGAAAGTGCTGATTGCCGATGTGCTTGGCATCACCGTCAGTGAAATTTTTTCACTCAATTCGCTGGAGCTGTCATCCGGACTTGCCTGGATCGGAGCCATTGCCTATACATTCCAGATCTATTTTGATTTTTCGGGATATACCGATATGGCGATAGGATTGGCTAAAATGGCCGGGTTTCGCCTGCCCGAAAACTTCGTTTTTCCATACGTGTCCACCAGCATTACTGAGTTCTGGAAACGATGGCACATGACGTTGTCGTTCTGGTTGCGGGATTACCTCTTTTTACCCATTGCCTATGCCACCTCCCGTCAATGGAAGAAGGAGCGCTATCTGGGAATACGGACAGACAAACTGTTATACAGTTACGCCGCATTCATCACGTTTGTTATCTGCGGTTTCTGGCATGGAGCTGCCTGGACATTCGTTTTCTGGGGAGCCTACATGGCCTTCTTTTTAATCATCGACCGGTTGTTTTTGGTGAAATGGATGAAGAGAGCCGGCCGGATCCCGGCCATTGCCTTTACATTTCTGGTGCTGGTTATCGGATGGGTCATTTTCCGTGCCGAAAGCATGGATTATGCATGGTTCTATATCCGGAGGATGTTCCTGTTTATGGAAACGCCCAATGATGTGTGGTTGAATGCCAAATTCTGGACAGTCCTGGTCATGGCCATCTTTTTTTCCTTCTGGGGAGGGTGGAAACGGATCGAAAAATGGAGTGGAAAATTGTACGATGCTCCCGGCAATACTGCTGTTATCGTGATGACCCTGGTGGCTATTCTCCTGTTTGTGTTGAGCGAGGCGACCATTACGGCCTCCGGGTTCAGCCCCTTTATCTATTTCCGGTTCTGATGAACGTTACAGCGGTTTATGCAAAGATCCAGGCACACGAAATGTAGTTGTTGTAAAGAAATGTGTACCACAGGATGGCGTACAGGGCCAGGATAACCACGATAGAAAATTTTGGTATCGGCCGCAATTTGTCGAACAGCATTACATATAGCAGGAGGAGCGAGAACAGGATAAATCCCGAATCTTTGAAATGGAGACCCTGATAAAGAAGCAGGACGATAAAAATCAGCCCCATCACCATGCCGGGAATGAAAAGCAGGAGCCGTTGCCTGAGATGCAGGTGGGGCATCCGTTCAAAAAGGATCAGGATAAACAGGAAGAAGTAGGGAGAGCTGATGATGAACCGGTGGAAACAATGAAGGGATCCCCCTCTGAACATCAGGATATACAGGAGGAATCCGGCAAAATAAACAATGGAATTCAACCAGAAATAGCGCTTGATTTCAGTAATGTTCCCTTTGAATACCGATGGATATCCTGATGGAATATTCACAGGTTTGATGGCTCGCCACGAGAAAAAATAGATTAGTCCGGGCACCGTAACCAGAAAAACAGCCGCAATATTCATTCCATACCCTTCAATCGACCAGTCGGCCAGTTTCGTTGGCCATTGCAGGTTATTCGTCCAGAACGTACTTTGCACCTCATAATACTTGAAAAAATTGCCCGAGTACAGGTAATGGTAGAAGAATACGGCAAGCATGCCCAATACAAAGGGAGCAACTTTCAGCGACATCTCCTTCATAAACTGCTTGAAATTTCTCTCCCGCAGGAAAAAGAAGAGATCAGTGGCAACTATCGACGCAATCAC